>JANQPS010001131.1 GCA_028285365.1 Thermoanaerobaculia bacterium
CTGGCGCAGCAGGATGCGCAGCGTCGCGCGCGGCTCAACAAGATCGTCATTCGTCAGATGCTCCGCGAGCAGAAGTTCAAGCGCGAGATCGATCGCGCGCTCTTCTGCGCGATGTTGACTCCGTTCGGCCTCGTGAGGCACGGCTACACGCCGAGCATCGAGGAGTATTCGGACGGCGAGGTCGTTCACGCGCGATTCAAGAACGAGAAGCCGGACTTCCCGTGGCTTCGGTTCTACCGACCGTGGGACGTTCGGATCGATCCTCTGGCGAACAACTTCGATCCAGACCAGGAGCCGCGATGGGTCGCTTTCCGCGACGTCTACACCGAGCTCGAGATCCGAAGGAACCCGAAGCTAATCAAGCGCAAGGACTGGAGCCCCACGTTCGAGCCGGCGCCGTATCGCCGAGGCCACAACACACCCGGCAACAGCCAGGACAATCCCGAGGCCGTCAAGCTCTTCGAGGCGTGGACGGTCTATGACGCGACCGAGCGCAAGGTCTTCAGCGTTTCGGCAGGCTCAGAGAAGGAAGTCCGCGCACCCGAGGACTGGCCGATTGAGTGGGGCCAGCTGCCGTACTCGATCCTCACGATGAACGAGCAGCTGGATTCGCCGATCGGGATTCCGTTCCCAAGCCTGTACGCCCATGAGCAGGCCATGTTCAACCGGGTCTGGACGATCCTCAATACGATCATCAGCCGAACGCGACGGGTCATCTTCGTCAACAAGCAGGCATTCGAGGCCGAGAAGGACGGTCTGGACCTTCTCGAGAACCCCGAATCTCTCATGGAGTTCATCGAGTGTTCGGGCAACCCGAACGAGGTCGCCAACCAGATGGCGATCGGTCAGATCGACCCGACGCTCATCAATCTGCTCTTCCAGCTTCGTGCGGCGATCAGAGAGATCCTTGGCATCTCAGAATTTGACCGCGGACAGCGCGTCAACGTCGAGACCGCGGCTGAGGCTTCACAGATCGGTGCGGGCGCCAACGTACAGAAGAGCCGGATTCAGTCTGGCTTTGAAGGTTTCTGGCAGAACGGGACTGAGGTCGCCCACCGGGCACTCCAGCAGGTCAGGGACCCCCGGAAGCTCACCGTTCCACTTACGAATGTGAGTTCTGACTCGATCTTCACGCGCGAAGAGGTCGACCGAGGGTTCGTGAGCCTCTCAATCGAGGATCTACGCGGAGAGTTTGACGTGGCGATCCGCCTGAATAGCACCCTTCCGCTGGACACCGCTGCCGAGTTCCAGAAGAAGGCCGGGGTCTACAACCTGCTGGGCGGTGCGCAGTCGAACACGATCGATCAGCTGACAGCGCAGCGCGACCTCGTTGACCTTGCTGAAGGCGACCCGGATGCATGGATTCGGTCCGAGGCCGAGCTCCAGGAGCAGGCACGCCAGGCGCAGCAGGGCGGTGCTGACCCTGAAGGCAACCAGGGCGCCAACGAGACGCAGGGCGCGGACATCCAGCCCTTGCTTGCGGCGATGGGGAGCGGTGGCTGATGCCGATCCTCGACACATACGTCTGCGATGAGTGTGGCGACGATCGGACTGGCTGGCGCGACGATGAGTGGCCCGATTGCTGCGACAAAGCCATGCGAAGGCTCTTCTGCACCAATCATTTTGAGTGGGGTGGCCCGCGTCACTACCGGGAGCTCCGCGACGAACCATTCGAGTCACGTAGCGACATGGCTCGATGGGCGAAGGAAAGTGGCCTCGAATGTGTCGGGGACAAAAAGGGCGGCGCCCGGAATGAGGACCACCGGAACCTCGGGAAGATTCATTCCTACAAGGGTGCACCCACCAAGCGATCGGAGCTGTTCTAAGGGGGGAAGCTTTGGATCCGCAAGAGCAGGCAGGCGTACAGGACCCGGCGGCACAGTCCGCCGAATCCCAGGGCGCAGTAGAGCAGGGCGGTTACGACAAGGGCGACTACATCGCCCGGATCAAGAACGAGCCCGATTTCGCGGCCGAGCAGGTACGCGAGAAGGACAAGAAGTACACGGAACTGCAAGGCCGTCACAAGCAGCTGGAGCCGTTGGAGGAGTACGTCCGTGTCGCAGGTGGATCAGAGAATCTGATTCGCCACGTCGACCTGGGTGTGTTCGTCGGCAGCAACCCGCAGCTCATGGAGGCCGTCGAGACCGTTCGTCGCACGGGCCAGCTACCTGAGGCGCAGCCAACGGGGCAGGCAGATGACGACGACCCGTACACAGATCCGGAGATCAAGGAGCTGAGGACGATGGTTCGTGAGCTGACGGCCAGCAACGAATCTCTTCAGGTCCAAGTGAACCAGCGATTCGCACAGGCGGACGCACGGAGTATGAAGGCAGGGATTGACCAGAACGTCGATGCCGTGATTCAGAAGTACGCGGTGACGGACGACCTCAAGCAGAAGATCGTGAACGCGATCGGGAGTCAGGTCTCCGAAGCCGAGAGGAGTGTCAACAGCGCAGATCCCGCAGTCGCGGAGCGCTCTCGCCAACTTCTCGAGATGCTTCACGGTGACAAGGGGCAGGAAACGCTTCTGCGCATGATTGCCCCAACGATTCTGGAAGACGATGCCCTCAGGACCATCGTGCAGGCGAAAGAGTCGAGTCGGGTGGAGACGGTTGCCAATCAGGATACGGGAGCGCCTTCGCGCGTTCGTACAGCTGGTGGCGACCCTCAGGCCCAGGAGCTCACTTACTCGCCGAATCTCGTTCGGGATGCGCTGGCTCGGAACCTCAGAAGGGACAACCGAGACCCAGTAACCTATTCGTTCGCACCGAGGGATACGACGGATTAGGGAGGAAAGGGCATCGGGTAGTCCACTGGAGACGAGCAAGTGGCACTTCCCAATCTTGACGAGACCAGGCGTCAGAACACAATCCTGGCAACGACCGCGGCTGAGGTAACCCCGGTCATCATCAACAACGCCGTCAATGCCCATGCGGGTGTGGCGCTCTTCACCGGTCGCAACATCGACGCGATGTTTGGCCCTGTGCCGATGTCAGGTCGCCTGGCGCGTGACGGTGGTGGTGAGTCCATCGAGGTCCGGGTCCAGCTCGCCAAGAGCACCTCGGCCAAGATGATGAGCAGTGGCTACGAGGAATTCAGCCGAGACACTCAGGACACTGCGCGTGTTCTGAGGGCCAACTGGAAGCTGGGTGGCTCGACGGCCATTCTGAGTGGCAAGGAGCGACGCGAGAACTCCGGGATGGAGCAGATCGCTCCGCTCTGGCAGTACAAGCTTGACGAAGCGGTGCAGGCGCTGGTGGACAGCCTGGGACAGCAGGTGTTCAACGGCGACGGCGTCAATGAGCTCACCGGTCTCGACACGCTCATTTCGGCCAACGACTCGCTGCAAGGCATCTCGGGTGCGTCGTACGCCAACTGGAACAGCCGTGGCCTGTCTGCCAAGGGCACTGCGGCCGGTTCCATCTCGTTCACGGGCGGCAGCTTCGCGACGACCGGCGTGGACAACTGGATCAAGGGCTGGATGAACGCGAGCGAAGGCGGCAAGACGCCGATGTTCACGCTCACCACTGAGGACATCTATCGATTCTACGAGGGCTCGATTGCCCCGGAGATCCGGTACACGAGTCTTCAGAAGGGCGAGGCAACGTTCGAGACGCTCACGTTCAAGAACAAGCCGGTGTTCCACGACTCGTACTGCACGAGCGGCGTGACGTACCAGATCAACCCGGATCACCTCTACTCGAAGCTGATGCCGGGGGCGAAGTTCGACGTGACGAGCCCGCAGAGCCAGGAGTACCAGGACGTGTTCTCGAGCAAGGTGCTCTTCCAGGGCAACCTCGTTTGTGACGCACGGAAATACAACAACAAGATCACAGGGCAGAGTGCCT
>JANQPS010001141.1 GCA_028285365.1 Thermoanaerobaculia bacterium
CGGCACTCCCCGACGTGAGCCTCGTCGTGGGTGCGGTAGGCCTTGCTGACCTTTCGTTTCGCGATCGGGATGGCCATTCGGTAGATCAAGCGGGTCGGAAGTGGGTGCGGGCTGGCGAAGATCCGTGTGATCCAGTTCCCTTCGTCGAGTGAGACCGAGAACAGAGCGGTACGTGCCGCCGGACCGACCTCTTCGTCGAAGCGTTTCTGAATCGCCAGCGCTTCGGCGCGCCGATTGCTGTCGCTCGGATAGAGAGGTCGAGTCTCGGGGAAGCTCTCCTCGAGGCGATCGACGATCGCTGCCGAGCCGGCCGTCACGGATCCGTCGATCTCCAAGACGGGCGTCGACGTCTGCCCGGTGAGCTTCTTGATGGCTCCGGCGTGTGGACCGGGAAGGTAGCTCTTGCGTTTGTGGCGAATGGACTTCCAGTCGAGAGCCCAGCGCGCCTTCTCGTTGTAGTGAGAGCTCGGAAACTGGTGCAAGAGGACGTTGGCCGGTCCCGTCATCGCGTGTGCCGGATCAGACGCTGCAGATCTCGACTCCTTCACGCAAGGACTCGAGCGGGTCGTCGCTCTTGGGAATGAACTCCTGACCCAGCACTCCTTTGTATCCGGTGTCCAGGATCGCTCGAACGATCGCCGGGTAGTAGAGCTCCTGCGTCTCGTCGATCTCGTTGCGTCCTGGTACACCGGCTGTGTGGTAGTGGCCGATGTACTGATGATTGTCGCGGATCGTTCGAATGACGTCTCCCTCCATGATCTGCATGTGGTAGATGTCGTACAGGAGCTTGAAGCGATCCGAATCCAGACGCTTTGCGAGCTCGACACCCCAGGCCGTGTGGTCTGCCATGTAGTCGGCGTGATCGACCTTGCTGTTGAGCAGCTCCATGCAGATCGTGACCTTCTTCTTCTCGGCATAAGGAACGATCTCCTCGAGTGCCGTCTGACAGTGGTCGAGTCCTTCGGAGTCGGACATACCCTCGCGGTTGCCTGAGAACGTGATCACGTTGGGATAACCGGCCTCGGCAGCGGCGTCGATTCCGTCTCGAATCGCCTGAAGGCACGGTTCATGGTTCTCGGGTCGGTTGAGACCCTTGTTGATTCCATGCGAGTTGACCATCGCGCACATCAGGTCGTGCTTCTGAAGCACCGGGAAGTCGTCGGGGCCGAGGATCTCGATCGACTCGAGGCCGATGTCCACTGCGGCTTTTGCCAGGTCTTCGATCGGGGTCCGTCCGTAGCACCAGCGGCACACTGACTGGCGGATGGAAGCCGCCTCTTCTCGGCTGAGGGGTGCGGGTCTTGCGGCTCCTGAGCCAGGCCCGTTGAGCGCGTGAGCTCTCGTGTTGGCTCCAGACAAGACGGCGCCGGTTGCCAAAGAAGCTGCCCCGATGACGAGGTCGCGTCTGCTGGGAGTGTTGGCAGCCGATGAGGATCGTCCAGTGGGCTTGTGGTCGTTCATGTTGTCTCCCGAGTGCGAAATCGCCACCTTGGCGCGTTGTCGTCGGTAGAGATCGTTGTGAGAATCAAGCAAGTGTACTCACCCGGCCACGGCCCATGCGTGGGCCGGGCCGAGCTGGGTCGATCCCTGAGTCCGGTGCCGGCACACGAAACGGTGGAGAGAGCCTCTGATGAAGACCACGAACTCGACTCTGATGACGCCACTGAAGGCGGCCAACGTCGTCCTCTGTGCCCAGCTTCTCTTTGGAGTGGCCGGACGTCCCCTGGACGCTCGAGAGGTGGGATCCTGGACCCAGTTCATGGGTGGCGCCGGCGTCAACCTCCAGATCGAGAGCACGGGCCTCGCGACTGATCTCGGTCCGCCCACGGTGTCGACCGTTTGGAGTCGACCATTGGGGCCGGGCTACACGCAGATGGCTGTGACGCAAGACGCCGTTTTTGTCGGGTACTCGGATGGTGAGCGTGACCAGCTGGCGTCTTTGTCTCTCGAATCCGGAGAGACCCGCTGGACCTACGACATGGGGCCGACGTGGCGAGGTGTCGACGGATCGGACGATGGTCCGATCAGCTCGCCAGCGGTTGGCCATGGATTGGTCTTCGGACTGGGGCCGCGTGGCAACCTCTTCGCACTCCGACCCGACGACGGAGAGGTCGTCTGGAGTACCGATCTGGTCGCAGATTTTGGCGCGATGCCGTTCAACTATGGAGTGTCCACCTCGCCGCTCCTGCTCGATGACCTGCTGATCGTTCAGAACGGCGGTGGCGACGGACGCAGCGTGTTGGCGTTCGAAGCGCGCACGGGAAAGCTCGCCTGGAGCGCGGGTGACGATCGTGTGGCGTATCAGTCGCCGCTGCTCGACCAGTTGATGGGCCGTCGCCAGCTGCTCGCCGTCACCGGAACCAGAGTTCAGAGTCTGGAGCCGACGGAGGGCACGGTGTTGTGGAGTGCCACCTACCGGGACGAACCGGAGAACCACTCGAACACGGCGGTGGTGACGGGCTCGGACAGCTTCCTCGTCACGAACCAGGTCGATGCGGTGGGTTTCAGGCTGTCGTCGCAGGGCGGTGCCACGAAGGCGGACGAAGTCTGGAGGACGACCGAGCTCAAGCGCAGCTATGGCATCCCCGTCGTTCGCGAGGGTGTCCTTTATGGCTGGAGCGGCGACTTTTTCGTGGCGCTCGACCCCGAGACCGGGAAGAGACTCTGGAAGGCCCGGGGTGTCGGACCTGCGTCCGCGGTATACCTCGACGATTGGATGGCTCTGTGGACCGTCGACGGTCGACTCCTTTTTGCCGACCCCGACCGCGAGAGCTTCAATCTGGTTTCCGAGAACCCGATCCTCGATATGGGGAGTCTCGTGAATCCGGCTTGGACTGGCGACGGTTTGCTGCTGCGAGGCGCGGACACCCTGGTCCGTGTGCGCCTCGAGTCGGGAGGACGCCAGACCACTCGAAAAGATCCGACGCTGGAGCCGACTGGTCGTCTTGCGGAGTTTCTTGCCCAGTTGGAGGGTCGGAGCGATGCCGACCGCGCCGCACGTGTCGAAGCGTTCGTCGCAAGTCACAGTTTCCCCCTCGTCGATGACGACGGCACGGTGACCTTCGTCTACCGTAGTGGTGCAGCGGACGTCGCTCTGGTTCCAGGTGGGATCCCCGTGGAGTCCGCGCTGACGATGGCGCGTGCTCCAGGTACGGATCTCTGGTTTCGAACCGAGCAATTCGACCGGCGCGGCGCTTACGTCTACCACTTCGAGGTCGACGGACAGCGCCCCAATCTCGATCCCAACAACACTCTGCGGTCGCGCACCATGATGCCGTCGTCGCTGCTGCTGATGCCGGACTATCGGCGACCGCCAGGACTGTCGCCCGACGGACCTCAGCCTGCGGCACGCGGGACTCTCGAGGATCACAGGTTCGAGAGCTCCGTCATGGGCGACGAGCGCAACGTGACGGTCTATCTACCAGCCGGCTATTCGAGCGAAGAGGACCATCCGCTGGTCGTGGTGGTGAGTGGCCATGACCGAATCTTTGGTGAGCTGCCCAAGATCTTCGACGTGGTCATGGGCCGTACGGTGCGGCCGGCCGTCGTGGCTTTTGTCGACAACGCCGAGCCGGTCGAGATGAACGTGTTCTACGAAACCATCGCGAGCCGCGGTCCGCTCTTCACGCGGATGCTCGTCGAGGAGCTGCTCCCATGGCTCGAGAGCAACTACGGTGTTTCGAACGCCGTGCGCGATCGGGTGATCACCGGCACGACGCTCCACGCGAGTCGAGCTCTGGCCACCGCCCTTCGACATCCTGACGTTTTTGGTGCCGTAGCGGCTCAGTCTCCTAATCTCAACGCTGCCTTCGAGCGTGAGCTCGAACGACTGTTGACCGCCGGACGAGACCTGCCCCGGATCTACGTCGACTGGTGCGAGCGAGACTCGGTGGCGCAGCTCGAGGCGACCTTCGTCAAGGAGCCGGTGGCGCGACTCCTGCCAAAGCTGCGTGAGGCCGGCGCCGATCTCTTCGCCCACGAACTGCCGGGCGGCTACGGCTGGGAGATGTTCACGACCCAGACCCAGCGGATCCTCGAGCGCTTCCTGCCGCTCGAATCGACTCGCTAGCCATCACCTCACGTTTCACGTTTTACGTCTCGAGCCTCATTCAGCCGAAGCGCTCTCGCGCCTGTCGGGCACGACGTCGACTGACCGGCAGCTCGACGCCCGTCGTCAACACGCAGACGTAGCCGTTGCCGCGTCGCTTCAGGGCCTCGACCGAGTCGTCGGCAACCCAGTGCGCCCGATGAATCTGCAGGCCTGGGGGTAGCTGGTCACTTCCCAGTGCTCCACGAAGGCTACCGAGGACCAGTCCATGGCCACGGTCGGTGTAGATCCGCAGGTAGTGCAGCTCTGAGGAGATCGCCCCGATTCGGTTACCCAGAGCGGCGGGCAGGAGCGCGGTGAGTGGTTCCGGTGGTGACGGTCTGTTCTGGTCTGCAGTGTCCTCGACTGGGGCTTCGAAATGGGGCAACTCGTCGCGACGCATCGACGTCGTGAGAGTGACCTCCTCGGATTCCCTCATCGGCCTTCTGGCCGCGCTGAGACCGGCGAGAAACGGCAGATTGATCAGGACCCAGAAGGTGAGCACCTGCGGCAGGACTTCACTGGCCTCGCGAACCAGATCGATCTGGCGCTCGTCAGGCCTGAAGACGGTTTCGAGGCCCGCCGCTACGGGCACGAACAGCAGGCCACCGAGGATGCCGGACATGACGACGACGCCAATAGCGGCCCGGCGAGAACCTGCGCGCCCGGGTCTGAGAAACCACTGCACGAGGCCGAGGAGCACGCACGCGCTCGAGACGTGCGCGCCCCAGTAGGCAAGTCGAGTCGGCAGAGGCAGTCCCTGCGAGGAGTCTGGATCGAGGAGCGTCAGTGCCACGGACAGAAGGACGCCGCAGGCCACGAAGTAGCGAGGGAAGCGGATCATGGTCCCTGAGTCGCTCATCGAGTCTTGGGTTCGTCGAGCACAGGCGAACCGTTTGTGCAATTGATCGACCGTTCGTGCAAACCCCGAGTTCTGGGGCTTCTCGGCGCATCTGGAGGCCGCCTGGATTCGTTAGATCCAGGCGTGATCGCGACTCGGGACGACCCGATCGCTCTGGAAACGAACTCACAGGAGCCCCATCACATGCTGCTCGATAGATATGCCACCGCTCGTTCGGTCCGAAAGACACCATGCTGGAAACGCCTTCCGAACACACTTCTGCGACGATCTTCGGCGACTGCCGTTCGTGCTGCCTGGGTGATCGGCGTCCTGACGATGGCGACATCGGGATGGGCGCAGTCCGACGACGACCGCGGCTGGTACGTCGGTGCGACCGTTGGTCGTACCTACAACGGCGCCGATTTCGTCGCATTCTCCGACTCTGGCTTCGGAACGGTCTCGCCGGCAGCGGATTTCGAAGAAGCCTTGTCGGTTGGAGCCACCGCGGGCTATCGCTTCGGCAACGGTCTGCGGCTCGAAGGCGAGTACCTGTACCGGACGAACGAGCTCGAGACGCTGGCTCTCCCGCTGGTGGGGATGGTCGACGGTGACTACTCGTCGGTGGCCGTTTCGGCGAATGCCTACTATGACTTTCTGAGGTCAAGGCGGATCAGACCCTACCTGGGTGTGGGGCTCTCGTGGCTCCAGGAGGTCGACCTCGATGTCGATCTGGGGGACGGTGAGACATCGTTCGAGACCGACGGCACCGGCGTTCAGGCAATGTTCGGAGTGCTGTTCGACGTCAGCCGCCGCTGGACGATCGACTTTCAGGTGAGGAGTCTCGACGCCGACGAAGTGGATATGGAGGCGGAAGTGGGTCCCGGACTGGCTAGTGTCGACTATGCACCGGTCAATCTCCAGTTGGGCCTCGTCTACAGGTTCTGAAGTGGCGGGCGCGCTCCGCCGCGGTTCGAGGCCATATATGCATGAAACATATATAGACGGGATCGCGTATCGGAGCACATGTCGCCTCGAGACCGACGCCAGCCGCTGTCACCGAACGATTTTCACGTCCTCCTGGTTCTTGCCGAGCAGTCGCTGTACGGCTACGCACTCCTCAAGGCGATCCAGGAGGAGTCGGACGGGCTGGTCAGTCCCGATCTGGGGGCCCTCTATCGGGGTTTGGCCCGGCTCAGTTCCGACGGTCTGGTGACCGAGAGCGCCCCACCCGACGATGCCGATCTCTCGCCGGGGAGGCCACGTCGCTACTACGCGATCACCGAAGAGGGCCGAAGTCTGCTCGCAGCCGAAGTGGAGCGTCTGGGGCGCGCGCTGGATCTGGCCCGCATTCGCCTGGCACCAGGTGAGACGAAATGAGCGGCCGAGAGGTCACCAGCCAACGAGGCCGCTTTAGGCGACGCATCATCTCGATGGCCCTGGCGCTGTATCCGCGGGCCTTCAAGGAGACTCTAGGCGCCGACTTCGCGCTGGCGCTGGAAGACTGGATGGCCGATCGATCAGCCGGCCGTTTCAAGCCGCTTCGTTTGCTCTGGGTCCTCTTCAAGACGGGCGCCCTCGAGTGGCTACGACCGTCTGCGGAAGCGGCGGAAGCTTCCCGTGGAGACGCCACGGTGCGGCAGTTGGCAATCGACGACAGGGGAAGGAAGGCAAAGGTCATGGAGCTGACTCTGCAGGACCTCCGCTTCGCGTTGCGCTCGCTCTCGAGGCGACCCGGTTTCGTGATCATTGCTGTCGCCACGCTCGCTGTGGGGGTCGGCGCCAACACCGCGATCTTCACCGTGGTGGACACCGTGCTGCTGCAGCCCCTGCCGTACGAGGTTGCCGAAGATCTCCTGATCCTTCGACGGGTTGAAGAGCGAGCGCCAGGCGAGCTGAGAAGCATGTCGCAGCCGGACATCGAGGACCTCAGTGAGCTCGACTCGATCGCCGCCCTCGTAGCATTCGATACGAGGGGTTTTACGTTGACCGGCTCGGGCGAGCCCGAAGTCGTCAGCGCGGGTTTCCTCAACGAAGGCCTGCTCGAGGTCTTTGCACTACAGCCTGCAGCTGGTCGAGATCTCACGAGGGCGGACAACCTTCCCAACGGCCCTCGCGTCATCGTCGTCAGTCATGCGTTCTGGATGTCTCGTCTGGGTGGACGCGAGGACGCCGTGGGCTCGACTCTCGAGCTCGATGGCGAGGCTCACGAAATCGTCGGGATCGCTCCGGAAGGGTTCTCTTTTCCGGAGGACGTACGACTGTGGGCTCCGCTATACAACGATGTCGAGGGTTGCGGCCGTAGTTGCCACCTTCTCACCGGTATTGGACGACTCTCGGACGGTCACACTCTGGAGGAGGCTCAACTGGAGCTCGGAGTTGCAGCGCAGCGCCTGGCCCGCGACTATCCCGCTGACAACCGCGGCAAGAGCTTCGTTGCCAAGGGGCTCCGGGATCACCTGGTGGGTGACGCTCGACGTGGCCTGCTGATCCTGCTGGGCGCCGTCGGCCTGGTGATGCTGATTGCGGCCGCCAACATGGCGAGTCTTCAGGTGGCGCGGGGCACGGCCCGCAAGCGAGAGATGACGGTCAGGACATTCCTCGGTGCCAGTCGCGGCCGTTTGTGTCGACTGGTCCTGATCGAGGCGGGCCTGCTGGGGATCGTCGGCGGGGTGCTCGGGATTGGACTGGCAATCCTGATCACCGACTGGATCATGAGCGTGGCGCCGGATGGAGTGCCGCAGGTCACGGATCTGGTTCCTGGCCTGCGCGTCTTTGGCTATGGCCTCGTACTCTCTCTCGGTGCAGCCCTGCTCTTCAGTTCGTTGCCTGCATGGCGCCTGGCGTCGGCAACGGCGCTGGCTGGGCCCCGAACGAGCGAAGACCGTGGGGACGTTCGGTCGCGGACGTTTCTGCTCGTCGGCGAGGTCGCCCTGTCGCTGACGCTTCTGGTAGGAGCAATCCTCTTGATGAGCACCTACAGCAAGATCCTCGAGGTCGATCTCGGCTTCGAGAAGGACACCGTGCTCAGCTTCTTCGTGGCGCTTCCCGACAACGGCTACTCCGAGCCGGAGAAGGTCGTGACCTTTTTCGAACGTCTGGAACAGGAGCTCGCCGCCGTTCCGGGCGTCGAGTCGGTGGGGGGGATTCTCGGTCGGCCTTTTGCCGGCAACACCATCGGGACCTCGTGGCACTACCTCGATCGCCCCAGACCCGAGGAAGGTGACGAACCCAGCGCGCGAGTGCGCATCATCCTTCCGGGTTATTTGGAAACGCTGCGAATTCCCACCGTCCGGGGTCGAGCCCTCGCTGACAGCGATCGCCACGGCGGGGCGCCTGTCGCTGTCGTGAACGAAGCTTTCGTCCGTCGTTTTGCCGAGCTCGGTGATCCGCTCCAGCGAGAAGTCCAGCTTGGCGTCGACTTCGGCTTCGCGGAGCTTCCGAGGACCATCGTTGGCGTGATCGGCGATACCCAAACGGAGTCTTTGACCGGGGACCCGCGACCGGAGATCTTCGTACCGCAGGCGCAGATGGCCGTCGTCTGGATGAGTGTCGTCGTGCGCGCCCGCGGAACCAACCTCTGGCCGCAGTTGACTGATGCCGTCCAGCGCGTCGATCCGCTGATTCCGCTGCGCAGTCGGGAGACGCTGAGCGAGGCAGTCGATCGTGCTCGCGGTCCCGCTCGGTTCTACTTCATGCTGCTGGCCGGGTTTGCCGGCATCGCGGTTCTGCTCTCTGCGATTGGTCTTTACGGAGTCGTGTCCTACATCGTGGCGCGAAGAACTCGCGAGATGGCGATTCGTCTCGCCGTAGGCGCCAGTCGCTGGACGCTGGTGCGGCTGGTCTTCGCCCAGGGCCTCCTCCCGGTCGCGTCTGGCATCGCCATCGGACTGGCCGCGGCTCTTGCAGGGTCGAGACTGCTCGGGTCTCTGTTGTACGAAGTGAAGCCGTTCGATCCCGCTGTCTACCTCTTGGCAACGGTGGTGTTGGCAGTAGTCTCGATGCTGGCCATGGTGGCGCCGGCCGTGAGGGCTGCCAGCCTCGCGCCCACGCGAGCGCTGGAAGAGGAGTGACGCGACGAGTCTCTCAGTGGGCAGACCTTCCCAGCTCGTAGCGGGCGCTTTTGGAACTAGCACTGGCCGGGTTCAATACGCTCTCACGTAGCTGGTCGAAAGGAGAACAGACCCATGAGAGCAGGAACCGTGCGAGCACGGACGAGAAGAGCTACGTTCATCTGGACGCGGCCGCTGCGCGTTGCGACTTCGGCGGCCATCCTGGGATGGGGCCTCGCCGCCTCGGCCGGGGCCGCAGACAGCGAAGGAATCGACCTGGCGACTGCCAACCGTATGCTGGGCGACTATGCCGCCCATGTCCTGAAACAGCTGCCAGCGGACTGGCGTCGCGCCGTCAAAGAACAGATTCGCGAGAATCCTCCCAAAGTGACGGCCGAGGGTGTCTACCAGCTGGACTCACCCAACGGTCGCATCGCTTTCGAGTACGACGCCGAGAACGGGCTCCTGCTGTGTGATGCATTCGTGCATAAGTTCCGCGGTCGGCCGCACGCTGTTTTCGGATTGAGCCGGGCGGAGGTGGTTGCGGCGCTGGAGGCCGAGGCGGAGCGTGGCACGTCGACGGGTGGCGGCGCGGTGTTTCTCGACACGGTTGCCGACGGGATCTTCTTGAGACGCGCCTACGGAGAAGAGGTTCCGGCAAGGAGGCTCGCCAAGGAGCTGGACCTCCTGACCAAGGCTGGGGAGGCCTGGTCCTACGAGCACTATCTGCAGGCTGCCAAACGCTACGCTGCGACGTTGAAGCCACCGAAGTCGGCGACCGCTCGGGCCGGTGACTTCGAGGTGACGCTCGTCCTGACCCAGGATCCCTCGACCATGGAGGCCTGGAACACCGCCCCGGGAAGCAAGATGCCCGACCCGATCACACGCTCCAGAGTCGAGCAGGGTCGTCCGATGATCGCCGTCGTGCTGTTCTCCGGAGCCACCGTCAGTGCCGGCGGGAGAGCTCGAGTCGAGGGCAAGTTCCATGCGGACTATCCCAACGGTGAACCGGCTGCGTGGAACCTCCAGCAAGTCCATTGGGACCGGCCCGTTGCACCGCCTGCGGGTCACGTTCAGCACGCAGAGCGCAACGTGACGCTCACCTTCGATGCACGGCAGCCACTCGGCACGTATCTGATTCGGGGTGAGGTCTGTGACGTTGGGTCGGGTCACTGTGTCGAGATCGAGCACCCTTTCGAGCTGGTCACGGCTCGGTGAATACCAGGCATCGAGACTGAGCAGTCCGACGGAAGGCCCACAGCGGAGCCGTCGGCAGATCGTTCCAACCTGTGAGCCTGTACCAGAGCTGCAAAGCCAGCGTCGACGCGTGCTTCGAGAGGTCACTAGGGTACGTTGCAGACGTTGCAGACGCGGACTAGAGGTCTAGTGAGAGAAACCTGCCGGCCGATTCTGTCGAGCGTCGAGAGCGCGCGCGTGAGAGAAAGAGAGAGGCGCTCGACAGGGGGTCATGACGACCCTGCCGGAAGCGATACGGATGCTCGATGAACGGCCATGGAAGCTACTCTGCCGGCGCTCGAGCGAGCCGCAAGGCTCTCTTGTAAGTGCGCGCGAGCGGTCTCGATGCGCGGCGCTCCTTCCGGCGCCTACTGAATCCGGTGGCGAGACAATAGGATCGAATCGTGGCAGCCCTTGACAGCGCGACCGTCGCCGCCCTGGTCCTCTTCTTTGGGGCCTCGCTTCACGCCGAAGTCGGGCCGCAGGACTGGCGTGCTTATGAACTTTTGGCGACGCAGTCGCAACATATTCTCGGCGGAAGGGCGGATCCCATCTGGGCCCCATCCGGTGACAAGTTTGTCTACTTGCACGAAGGGCACGGTCAGCGCGGGTTTTTTGTCGTCGACCTGGAGGCTGAAAGCCGAGCGCCGTTCTTTGATACCGCCAGGCTGGCGCAATCGCTCCGGAAGCAGCGCTTGCTAGATCCAGACGAGGGGGAGATCACCGATCTCGATCTCCCGTTTCGGACGTTTCGTTTTGAGGGTAGCGAAACCCTCATTCGCATCGACCTCGACAAGCGGATCTTCTTTCTGGATCTCGAGACGTATGCGCTCAGAGAAGCCGACGGGTCCTACTACGCTAGAGAGCGCCAACTGACGCCGCGATCTTTCGCGAAGACCTTCCCACGCACGGCTCCGCCCGATATCAAGGAAATCGTTTCGCCTGATCGCAAGTCTGCCTTGAGCTCAGGAGAATTCGACCTGCTCCTCCGCGATCTCGAGACGGACCGGAGCAAGATGATCACGCAGGATGGTGTCGGCGACGACGGGTGGTGGATCCTGGAAGGCGATACCGTTCCGGCGCCGGTTTGGTCACCGGATAGCGAAGTGATCTTCGCCGTCCGAGGGGACAACCGTCAGACGAACACAATACCTGTCGTCGACTGGCTGAGCGATGAAGAGCACGTTGCCCGCCATGTCTATCCTCTCCCCGGCGGGCCCATTACACGGCATTCGGTCCATTTCATCGATGTGGCAACCGGTGCGAAGACGTCCGTGAATTGGGACGGAGGCGAGAAGTATCTCCGTCCCGTTGGGTGGACGGACGACTCTCAGGAGTTCTGGTTCCTGAGTCTCAGCCGATTTGGCGATGAGATCGAACTCGTTGCCGCCGCGCGCGCCAGCAGGGACGCGCGAGTCCTGTGGCGGGAAAAATCGGAGACCTTCGTCGTTTCCGCGATGGAGTTCTCAGCCTTTGCTTCAAAGCCCCAGATTCGGATGCTCAGTGACAGGCGCTTCATCATCACGTCAGAGAAGGATGGGTTCCCTCAGCTCTACCTCTATGAGCCCAGTCAGAAGCCGGACGGGCCACATCAATTGACTCGCAAGCTCACAGGGGAGCGCTACCCAGTCGTGGCCATCACAGACGTCGACGAGACCAACGAGGCCGTCTATTTCATGGCGCATCCGGACGCTGCCCGTCCCTACGATCAGCATCTGATGCGTGTCACCCTTGACGGGGAGGACCTTCGACAGCTCACCGAAGCGACGGGGTGGCATGAAGCGACGTTGTCGCCCCATCGGGACTACTTCATCGCGACGCACTCTACGGTGAGCCGCCCAGCGGAGACAGAGCTGAGGCGCGTTTCCGGTGAGCGCGTGATGTCTCTATCTCAGGCAGACGCTGGTGCACTGACTGGAATCGGCTGGACGCCTCCTGAAGAGTTCGTCGTCAAGGCGGCCGATGGAGAAACGGATCTCCACGGGATCATTCGGAAGCCTTGGGACTTCGACGCCGCAAAGTCCTACCCTGTCGTTGAATACATCTATGGCGGGGCTCAGGTTGCGATCACGCCGCGCGTCTTCGGAAAGCCCCCAGTCCTCGGCAATCACATGGAGTTCTCGGAGGCGCTGGCGCAGTTGGGGTTTGTCGTCGTGACCTTGGATGCACGGGGTACCCCCGGCCGTGGGAAAGCCTTTCAGGATGTTGTCTTCGAGAACTGGGGTCGGCACGAGATTGCTGATCACGCCGCCGCCCTTCGCGCGCTTGCGGCTGAACGTCCCTATATGGACCTAGGCCGCGTCGGAATCATGGGAAGTTCTTATGGCGGATATTTTGCGACGAGAGCTTTGTTGCAGGAACCGGAGCTATACGCGGTAGGCGTAGCGTCTGCTCCCGCGACCAACATGGCAACAATCAACGCTTACTCGATTGAGAACTACATGGGCGGCGGCCCTGCCGAATCCCCGGAGGCGTACGCTTACGCGGACAATGTGGCGCTCGCGGAGACGCTTCGTTCCAAGCTGCTGATAATGCATCCGACAAGTGACGTCAACGCTCCCTTGTCGCAGTCGATGAAGCTGATTGATGCCCTGATTGAAGCTGACAAGAGATTCGACGTGCTCATCATGCCGATGGGCAATCATCACTATATGTATGACACGTCGACCGAGCGCCACCTGGTGTGGAGGGATACGGTTCGGGACTACTTTCTCGAGCATCTAGAACCGTAGGCACAGGGAGTGGCGCGCTCGGAGCGGGCAAGCCGACGATTGTCTTGCCCAGGCCAGATGGAGCAGGGTGGGCGCATGCTCATGCCGAGCGCCGACGAGGCCGGCCCCCTGGTACCGGCTGATCCGTGATGTGGCCTAGACAAAAGTCGTTCGAGCCGTTCGTCGAGATCAGCGGTCCCTTCGAGCCGGTCGTGCCAGGCTGATTGGGCCTAGCGAAGACTTGGCGTCGTCGGTCTTCGGTGTTCCGAGAAGAACTTCCACATCTCTTCTGTCGCGCTGAGCGACGTCGTGGTGTGTCCGGCAAACCACTCCGGGAGCGGCTCGCCCCCCGGCCAGGTGTGTCCTCCCTTGTCGATCTCGAACAACACGACCGGTGCCTCAGCCGGGCACGCGAAGTCGTTGCGGCTGAATGTGTCGGCTTGCTCGTAGGAGGTGTGGGCAGGGTCACAGCCGTTGCGTCGGGCCCAGTGACTGACCCAGTCCATGACTGACGGGAACGGCTGAGGGGCGACCCAAGAGGTACCACCTTCGAAGGGTACGGCGGTGTCCTCCAGACCATGAAAGACCATGGCGGGCATGGGAGTGGGCTCGGGACACCAACTGGCCTCCAGAGTCTGCGCCGCTCCAACGAGACCCACCGCTGCGATGCGGTGACCGAGTGTGCACGACAGGGCGAAGGTCATGCCGCCGCCATTGGAGAGCCCGTTGACGTAGATGCGACTCCTGTCGATCGAGTAGGACCGAGCGAGCTCGTCGATCAGATCCCCGAAGAACTGGAGGTCGCGATCGAGGCCCTCTCCTACGCGTGTTCGCCACGCCCTGGTGAAGCCGAGGGCCTCGACTCCCGCTGGATAAACGACGATGAAGCCGTGCTGGTCAGCGAGATCATTCCAACCGGTGAGTTTGCGTTGCTGAGCTGGCCAGCCGCCACCGCCATGAAGACTCAGGACGAGTGGTGTGCGCTCGCCGGCCCGATAACTGTCCGGGACATGGATGAGGTAGTGCCTCTTCTCCCCTGCCGACGTCAGGGTGCCGTTGAGCCCGCTACGGTTCTGGAAGACCAGCCACTCTCCCGCGAGCAGGAGCACGGGCAGTCCCAGGATCAGTCTCGCAACAAGGAGGGCCGAACGCCGCATGGCTCGCGATCCGCTCATCGATGGCGGCTCCAGTCGAGGGCGAGTGGTGTAGCGCTCAGTCGCGCCAGAGGAACCATGGCCAGGGCGAGCAACAACAGTTGGTGGCGAGGAAACAGGACGCTGGGCACGAGCCAGACGAGGGCTGCAAACAGGCCGAGGACAGCGAGGACCCACAGCGATGCGATGACCACGAGTCGCGACTCCGCGACGAGTCTGCGCTCGAGGAGTCGGCCGAACACCCAGGAGGCGCTCGACACTCGCGCCACGACCAACAGGCTCAAGGCAGCCGGTAGACTTCGCCAGATCCAGGCCAGTACGCTTGGGCTCTCGACCGCCCGGGGCACGAGCAGGACCGCGAGAGTCAGCAAGACGAGGGTGCCGAAGACGCTGGCCTTCACGAGCCACTTTCGGCCGCTCAATCCGACGACCAGGCTCTGCGTCAGCTGAACCCAGGTCAACGCCACTGGCGCAGCCAGTGCCAAGGCGCCGGCGGCGTAGGCTCGGCGCGGTCCGAAGATCTCGACGAGGAGCCGAATCTGATCTTCCAGAACCTGGAGATTCCCTGACGCCCAGAGAGCGGCGGGGAGGAGACCAAGGACCAACAACCACGTGGCCGCGACGCTCAGAGCTGCGGCCCCGAGTCGAGCCAGGACCAGACCCGAGCTGCTCATGGGTCGGCGAGCCAGAAAGGGTGAGAGTTCGCTGTCGTCATCGCTGGCTTCCGAGGTCCGCCGAGCCGTTGCTGCGACGAAGCTCGCCAGGAACGCAGGTGTGAGGAGTCCGACGATCGCGGTCGCGCGGACGACTCGAGCCGTGTCCGCGAATGCGAACATCAACACCAGCTCGAGCGGGATCACGATGGCCGTCAAGAGAGGCAGGGAGCGGCCGAAGCGATGCCACTCCAACCACAGCTGGGCTCGAGCTGGGCTCTTGAAGGCTCGCTGTGGAGTGACGGCGTTTTCGATTCGAAGCTCGACGGGGCGACTCCACAGCGACCGGGCGCCACGTCGAGCCGCGCTCACAGAAGCCGTGGCCGCAAGAAACGCGAGCGGCAGGTGGGGCAGCAGCAGCAGGATCATCAGCCCTTCGCTGGCTTCCAGGTACAGGGCCAGGAGAGTTCCGAAGGCAAGGCTTCCTAGCCAGCACACGGCGAGCGCAACTCGAAGTCCGCGAATCGCCAAGGGTGTCCACGACAGAACCTGGGTCCACGAGAGCATGACCGCCGCCAGGACTCCGGGCCAGAGCCAGGGAACGGTCGCCTCGGCGGGCCAAAGACCAAGAGCCCGTGTGGCCAGCCACAGCAGCGCGATCGCGATCGTTCCGAAGAGCATCGGCCAACCAGCCAAGGCGCGGCTCGAAAGCGGTAGTCGAAAGAGCCGCTGCGGATAGAGAGAGCGGCGACCGGCGATGTCGCCTTCCAGCCCGAAGCTGAAGGTCGCGAGCATGTACGTAAAGCTGGCTGCAAGGGGAACGATCACCAGCAGTGCGAACTCGAGCTCGCTGTCGAGGGCCAATCGCCTTCCGGGTCCGAGAACAAGAAGCTTGAGAGCGCCGAGAGCGCCGAGGTAGACCAGCACCGCGGCGAGTCCCCACCGATGACGACTCGAGAGCTCCCAGGCCAAGGCCCGTGCCGGTGAGCTCAGGATTGGCCCAAGAGACTCAGTGTCTTTGTACATCTCCAGTGTCCTTGGACTTTCAGTGTCTCTGGATAACGCTAGTGATGTCTGTCGCGCTGTTTCTGTGCTGCATGTTTCGTCTACGTCTGGTCGAGCGAGACTGTCACCTTCGAAGGTTGACCGGGGTTCTCGGGCCTCCCTACAACGAACGAAGCCACGCCACTGCTAGATTGACACCCGAAGTTCTACAAGGAGAGCGGGGATGGGCAACTCTACCGATCTGAAACCCTCGGACCGTGAAGCGATCATGTCGATCTTCGACAAGGCACTTCGTTGCCTTCTCACCAAAGACTGGCAGGGTTGGGCCGAGCTGTACTCCGAGGACTGTGTCTTTCACGCACCTGGCTCACCGCCCCGGCGCGGCCACGCTGAGCTGGTCGAGTGGGGGAAGGGATTCCGGTCGTCGAGATGGAGTGGCCCGGAGTCGAAGTTCGAGGATTCGGCGACACGGCAGTTGCCACGAGCAATGCAACCTTCACACTCGAAGGTGAGGCTCCCATCGCCGCCAAGCAGCTGGCGGTCTTCCGTCGCGATGCGGGCGGTGCCTGGAAGACGATCGCGCTCAGCTTCAACACCAACGACATCTAGGGTGCTCCTGCTCGCGGCTCTCCGGGAGAGTCGACGGCAGTCTGCTCTCTAGCCCTTCTAGCGGTCGGACGGCGCTCTTCAGTCCTCCGTCGCTGAAGCTGGCTACCTCAGAGGATCGGGGCTCTGGGTCGACGAAAGGCTTGGCTCGCGGAGCGAGGGCAGCGCACTGTTGGTCACGGTTGCGAAACCTCCCGACCGCTTGCGGCGTCATCAGAGTTGAGGACTTCTCAACCTGGAGTAACCCCGATGCACGACCTCCGACTGATCCTGCGCCGGCTGGGGCGTGGTGGCCCCGGCTTCTTGTTGACTGTTCTCGCGACCCTTGGGCTCGGTATTGGCGCGACCGTTGCGGTGTTTTCGGTGATCTCGGGCGTTCTTCTCGAGCCGCTTCCGTACGACGAGCCCGAGGAACTGGTGTCTATCTGGCACACGGCACCCGGACTCGGATTCGACAGCATCAACCAGTGCGCGGCGTTTGATCTGACCTATCGCGAGCAGACCGACATCTTCCAGTCGACCGGGATGTGGCGGCCGTCGCTCGCTGCCCTCACCGGGCAGGACGAGCCGGAAGAAGTCGTGACTCTTGGTGTGACCAAGAGCGTCCTCGAGATCCTCGGAACGAACGCCGAGCGTGGTCGCCGGTTCAGCGCGGAAGACGACCAGGCCGGGGCACCGTTGACGGTGATGATCTCCCATGCGTTCTGGCACCAGCGTTTTGGTGGTCGCGACGACGTCGTGGGCTCGACGATTCGTCTCAACGGACGAGAGCGCGAGGTGATCGGGGTCCTGCCGCAGAGCTTCGAGTTCCTCGAGGTCGACCCGCAGGTCGTGCTCCCGCTTCAGGTCGATACGTCGCAGGTGATCGTCGGTCAGTTCAACTATCAGGGAATCGGTCGCCTTCAGCCGGGGGTTTCCGTCGCCGAGGCCAATGCCGCCGTCGATCGCCTGATTCCTCTGGCGGTCGAGGAGTACTCCGGAGGCATGAGTCTCGAGATGCTCTCCGAGGCTCAGTTTGCCGCGGCTCTGAGACCGCTCGAAGAAGACGTCGTCGGCAACATTTCGCAAGTTCTCTGGGTGCTGCTGGTGGCGGTCGGTCTGGTGCTTCTGATTGCCTGCGCCAACGTGGCGAACCTCTATCTCGTGCGGGCGGAGTCACGCCATCGCGAACTGGCTCTTCGCACCGCGCTCGGTGCAGGTCGCGGCCGACTGATGCGCGACCTACTCTCAGAGAGTCTCGTACTGGGACTCCTCGGTGGCGCGGTGGGCGTGCTGGTGGCCTGGGGTCTCGTGCGACTCCTGGTCGCCGTCGGTCCGGAATCGGTACCGCGACTCGATCAGATCGGTGTCGACGGAGGACTCGTGTTCTTCTCGCTCGCCGTGTCTTTGACGGCCGGCGCACTCTTCGGAACGCTGCCGGCGATTCGTCAGGCCCTCGGATTTGGTGGTGACCAGTTGGGTGCCTCTCTCAAGGAAGGAGGCCGAAGCGGAACGGCTGGTCGAGAGCGCCACCGCCTCCGAGGTGCCCTGGTCGTCGTTCAGGTGGCACTGGGGCTGGTCCTGCTGGTCGGCTCGGGCCTGATGCTCAGGAGCTTCTGGGCTCTTCAACACGTCGACGCAGGATTCGCCGACCCGGAGTCTGTGTTCTCGTTTCGGGTATCGGTCCCTACAGCCGAGGTCGAGAACGGCGATGAAGTGGTTCTCCTGCATCAGCGAATCCACGAGCGACTCGGTGCCATCCCGGGTGTGGAGCGGGTTTCGGCAACCTCCAGCTTGCCCTTCAATCCGGTTTCGAGCGACGCTCTGGTCGTCGAAGAGTTTCCTGCGCCAGCCGACAAGATTCCACCGATCCGCCGTTTCAAGTTCGTGACCCCGGGCTACTTCGAGACCATGGGTAATCCTCTGATAGCAGGCCGCTCGCTGGAGTGGCGAGATGTTCTCGAGCGCAGGCCGGTCGCGGTCGTCACTGAGAACCTGGCGCGCGAGTACTGGCGCGATCCTGCCGCAGCGTTGGGTAAGCGGATCAGTGATGGCGTTCCAGGACTCCAGGAGCCTTCGTGGAAGGAGATCGTGGGCATCGTGGGTGACGTGCACGACGATGGTTTGCACGAGGATGCGCCTGCCGTCGTCTTCTGGCCTATCGCCATGGCCAACTTCTGGGGTGGCACGTTCGAGCAGCGGTCGCTGGCCTACACCCTGAGAACCGATCGAGCAGCCGATGCCGATCTTCTGAAGGAGGCCCAGGCCGCCGTTTGGGCGGAGAATCGCAACCTACCGCTCGCGAATCCCATGTCGCTCGGCGAGATCTATCGGCGGGCTCTTGCTCGTTCGACTTTCAGCATGCTGATGCTCGGTCTGGCGGCAGGGATGGCGTTGGCGATCGGGTCGATTGGCATCTACGGCGTGATCTCCTACATCGTCAGCCAACGGACTCAGGAGATCGGCGTGCGGGTGGCTGTGGGCGCGCGTGGTCGCGACGTCAACGGGATGATGGTGCGCTACGGGATGGGACTCGCCGGACTGGGAGTCGTGGTGGGTCTGGTGGCGGCAGGCCTGCTGGCTGGCGGCCTCTCACGCCTGCTCTATGGGGTGGAGCCTCGCGATCCGCTGACGTATTCGACCGTCGTCGTCGTCCTCGTGATCATCGCCTTCGTGTCGAGTGGACTGGCGGGCCTGCGTGCCTCTCGCGTCGACCCGATCGAAGCTTTGCGGGGTGAGTGATCGGGTGTCATGACGCCTCGGCTCTGCCTTCTTCGGCTGTGACCAGAGAGCGAGGCTCAGTGCATCGTCCGACCGCCGGCAACGAGGAGGTACTCACCGGTCACGTAAGACGCTCCTGGGCTGGCGAAGAACGAGACCGCGTGCGCTATCTCCTCGGGCTCGGCCCAGCGCCCGAGCGGAATGGTCGCGAGACTCTGCTCCATGTGAGCTTTGGGCATCGCTTCGGCCAGAGGTGTCCTCGTGACTCCAGGGCACACCGCATTGGCCGTCACCTGGTAGCGGCCCACCTCGTTGGCCAGTGACCGCGTGAACGCGAGCAGCCCCGCTTTGGCGGTCGTGTAGTCGGTCATGCCGAAGTTGGTGCGAAACGCCATCTCTGACGAGGTGTTGATGATTCGCCCGTACTTGGCCGCGATCATCTCATTGATGACCTCACGTGTGCAGTCGGTGGCCTGCCGGAGATTGAGCGTCAGCATGTAGTCCCACTGGTCGTAGTCGGACTTGGGAAACGTTCGGATGCCCTCGCGCAGGCTGCCTCCGGCGTTGTTGTGAAGAATGGCGACGTGGCCGAGCTCCTCCTTGACGGTGTCGAAGGCGGAGCGGATCGCCGTACGATCCAGCAGGTCCACTGTCACAGGCAGGCACCGATTGCCTGTCTCTTCGATCAGACGTCTCGTACCTTCGAGGCCATCAGAATTGATGTCGAGGATGGCAACGTCGGCGCCGTCCTGAGCGAGTCGAACGGCGCAGGCTCGTCCGATGCCGGAGGCAGCTCCCGTCACGACAGCGTTCATGCCTTCGAGACTCATTGTGTTTTCTCCAGGTGGGGCGGAGTGGTTGAACGGTCCAGGCCGGTTTGCTGTCAGACGAGATGAGAAGACCGAGACGCTGGGAGGCAAAACCTAGCAGCTATTCGGTTTTGCGCTGAACCCGCCCTTCCTCTGGGACGAGGCAACTCTGCTGAGCTGACTCAGCTTCGCCGTGCGGCGTACGCAGCTCGCGCCGCAGCGCAGTCGTCGGCGAGCAGCTCGTCGAGCTTGTCCTTGATCTCACGGTTGTCGTTGGATCGCGGATAGTCGACGAGCTGATCGCGGTAGTCGGAGAGTCGATAGAGAAAGTCGCCGACGCTTTCGACGCTGCCTCGATGACCGTTCTTGCCATAGCGGAGCTGCTCGAGGAGCAGCGCATTGAGCTCCTGCTCGAACTGGCCCTCCATCGGGAGCGCCAGGTAAGGCTTGCCGAGGTGAAGAGCTTCTGTCATCAGGGTGAAGCCAGCGGTGGCGATGACCGCTTTTGCGGCCGCGAGGTCAGCGAGGAAACCGGCCCGACTCGGCGGCTTGAAGACGGCGTTGCCTTCCTCGAAGCTCTCCCCCGTTGGCTTGCACCGTCCGCTGCCGTAGACGATGAAGCGTTCCCTTCGAAACGTCTGAAGCTGCTCGAGGAACGAGTCGAAGCCCTGCGTGAAGTAGACCAGGATCGATTCTCCTTGCGTCGGTTCGAGGTCGAGCACCTCTCGGCGGAGGATCGGTGGAAACAAGAAGGTCCGATCGTTCTTGGTGTCTCCGAAGTAGAAGGTCGTCACGAGTGACACGTCGGGACGCGGGACCATGGCTCGAATGACGGTCTCGGTGACGAGTGCATCTCCGGCGAGACGTTCCGGTCTCGGATACTCCATGTAGCGCATGCGGTGCTGGTTATCCAGCGTGATGAGCGGGAGATCGTAGTGATGGGCCAGGTAGGCCGTCATCGGTTCGAAGTCCGTGATCACGGCATCCGGTTTCGGGTCGAAGGCCACGTGACGGAGCTCACGAAGCTTGGAGATGCCGTCTGACAAGCGCGAGAGGTTCGCGGTGAAGGTCTTGACGACGTCGACCTTGTTCTCTTCGGTTCGAATATGCAGGCCTTCGGTCTCGAAGACATCGAAGTCGCCCTGGAGGTTTTCGTAGCCGCGTCCGTAGGAGACCACAAAGACGCTGTGACCGTGTGCCTCCAGGTGCGTGATCATTTCGCGAGACCGTGACGAGTGCCCGGAGCCCTCACCCGAGACGCCGTAGACCAGTCTTGCCATTCCGTCTCCTTTCGAATCAGCAGAGGTCACTCTACTGATCCACTCGAACCATCTACTCGAAGTGATGTCCGAGTCGCTTGGGTTTCTGGGTCACCGCGTGGTTGTTAGTCGACGAGCTGGTACTCGATTCCGGACCGCGATCGCCCGCTGGCGATCAGCACGCCAGCCTCGCGCAGGCAGTAGGCGACCTCTTGAGCCAGGTGCCTGGAACGTTTGAGACCGCTGGCAATCTCGGCGGTCGTAAACGGGTCGGGAAGTCCATCGGGCAAAACGCCCAGGAGATCGTCAGGGTCTTCGAATCGGTGCAGCTTCTCGACGCTCACGAGCCGACGCTCTGCGACCGTCCAACCGTTGCTCCAGCGCTTCTTTCGGCGTTCCGCCTTGGTCTCGGGTCGGCGCACCTCTTCCTCTTCCACCATGACCACCTCGAGAGTCAGGTTCGGATGACTGAGCAGGGTGGGGAACGACACGAGCTCGGCGCAGACGTCCGCGACGATGCCCTTCTTCGGCGAGCGCCTCCTCGACGTCGGGCGGCCTCGCTTGTCCAGCTTCTGTATCCACTTGGTCGACGAGATCGGGTGGACGAGTCGAACCCGTCGACCGTCGAGCAGTCGGTCCAACTTGCGCCTCATCTTGGAGAAGTTGCGCGTCTGGATTTCGATGAGCTCGTCGCCACGCACCAGGTCGATCACGAAGCCCGAGAGCTCGACCTCCACGAGGTCCTCGGGCTCGCGGTACCACTCCTTGAGGGCGGCGTGGAGATGCTGCTCGCGCAGCGTACCGATGTCCGTCACGGATCGGCCCTTAGAATGACCACCACCCACCCTGTCAGTGGAGCCGGTACTCCGTCGAATGATTCCAACGCATCGATTCGGCGGAGAACGTCATGTGCGACCGTGAGTGTCGCCGATACCTTTTCTGCGGAGGACCTCGTCATGCTCAGAGTCGCATTCACCACGCTAGTCAGCTTCGGTGCGCTCAGTCTAGGCCTAGCTACGTCAGCTGATGCTCAGAACCGGAAGCCGCCCGCGCCATGTGGCCCAAAGGCCGAGCTGTCGGCCGAGTTCAAGACCAACGTCGCTGAAGACTCTCGCTGCTTCGAGATCCGCATGTACACGGTCGACAAGGAGAAGGTCGGCACGGGTGAGTACGTTGGCGACATCGACATGCTGCATCAACGCTTCCGCGAAGAAGAGGTGGCGATCTTCGAGAAACACGGTGCCGAGATCGTCGGAGTCTTCCAGAGCCTCGACAATCCCGACACCCTCGTCTGGATGCTGGCGTACGAGAACCGCGCCCATCGTCAGGAGGTGTGGCGCAAGTTCCTCGACGATCCAGCGTGGAAGGCGCTCCTCGCGAAGTACCGGGTGCCGATCACTGCCGAGGTGTTCATGATGAGCGCGTCCGACTACTCGAAGATGAAGTAGTCCGAGTCGCCAGACGCGCTGGGCCCGTCCCGGAGTCGTCAGTCGACGATGGCCTGATACACCAGGTTCTTGAACTGGGTTCCGTAGAGCAGGTTGGTGTGCGGCAGGATCTGAATCATGTACAGCCCGATGAGCTCCTCCTCGGGGTCGATCCAGAATCGGGTTCCGGCCGCCCCGCCCCAGCTGTACTCCCCCGAGGAGCCGAGAGAGCCAGACAGACCGGGCTCGCGAATCACGCGGAACGTGAGTCCGAAGCCATCGTTGGGACCGATCAGGCCGCCGACCCGCGGCATGTCGCCGATGTGGTCGGCTGACATCAGCTCGACACTTTTGCGGCTCAGGAGCCGAACTCCGTCGAGCTCACCGCCGTTGAGCAGCATCTGACAGAAGCGCAGGTAGTCGCCTACCGTAGAGACGAGGCCGGAGCCACCGCCGAGCATCGCGGGTTTCTGCTTGTAGGAGTCTTGTGGAGGCGCCATGGAGCGCTTCACCTTGCCGCCTTCGTCCGGCGTGTAGAGCGTCGCGAGTCGATCGTGCTTCAACTCCGGCACCCAGTGCTGGGTGTCTTTCATGCCGAGAGGGCCAAAGATGCGCTCTTGCAGGAACACGTCGTAGGTTTGCCCGGACATGACTTCGACCAGTGCGGCGAGTACGTCCTGACTCAGGCCGTACTGCCACACTTCGCCCGGGTGGTTGTGCAGCGGTGCTTCACCGAGGCCCCGTGTCATCTCGCCGATCGACATCTCGCCGGCTGCTCGTCCGCGGACCTGCTGGTAGTACATCTTGCCCTGACCGTCGCGCGGGCCCGCGTAGCTGATCCCGGAAGTGTGAGTCAGGAGGTGACGGATCGTGATGTCGCGCTTGGCAGGCACCAGGCGATGGCGTGGCTCTCCGGTCTCGGGATCGGCGTCGTCTACCGCGACCTGCATGTCACCGAGCTCGGGTATCCAATGCTTCGCCGGGGCGGAAAGCGGCCAACCCTGCTCTTCGTGAAGCATCATGACCGCGACCCCGGTGACGGCCTTGGTCATCGAGTACATGCGAAATAGATGATCTGTGGTCATCGCCTCGCCTTCTTCTCGATCCGCATATCCCCAGGTCGACGAGTAGGCGACCTTGCCGCGACGGGCGACCAGGCCGATCGCGCCAGCGATGTGTCCGTCGTCGACGTGTTTCTGCATGACGGCGTCGATGCGAGCGAGGCGCTCCGATGACAGACCGAGCTGTTCGGGCGAGCCGGCGGGCAGCGCGGAGACTTGCGTATCGGCGGAGGATGGCGGACCCGCCGCAACCGTCGCAGTGAACGATAGGGCGAGCAGGAGCGCAACAGGAAGCATGGCGGAGCGCGGAAGACGCATGGAGGCCTCCTTCTGGCGAAGTTCTCTAGCGGAAGCGTGGATTGACGTCCCTTCAGTCTAGTTGAAGAGCTTTGGTGAGATCGCTACGGGGTCGCGTACCCGGCACCTCCCACTCGTCATTCAGAGCTTGAAGCGCCGCAGGAACAGGATGAGAAAAAGTCTCGAGGCTCGCAGCAACGCTTCCGCTCTCCGGAGACGTTGTGCTTCGTCGCCTCAGTTGTACCAGTAGATGTGTTCGTCGTCTTCAGCCTGGGGGTCGAGCAACGTCTTGTCGATGCTGATGGGCGAGCGGGTCCGAGACGGCCACAGAGGCTCGACCTGCTCCGCGTCGAACTTCTCGAGTAGCGCCTCGAGCTCAGCGACGACTGCAGGCTCGCTGTCGACGAGGTTCTTGCGCTCCGTCGGGTCGACGCTCAGGTCGAAGAGCCACTTGGCCCCGGGCGGATCACTGATCTGCAGTTTGTAGTTGCCCGAGCGCACCACCCGATACTCACCAGTTCGCCAGAACAGCGTGTCGTGGGGGACACCCTCACGTTCGCCGAGCACAAAAGGCACCAGGTCGACGCCGTCGATGACCCGGTCGTCGGGAACTGCGACTCCGGCCGCGGCGGCCGCGGTCGCGAAGATGTCGAAACCGTGCACCGGTGGCTCGAATGTCTGGCCGCCAGCGAGCATGGCTGGCCACTTGACCAGGTACGGCACGTGAATCCCGCCTTCGAAGAAGCTGATCTTCCAGCCTCGAAACGGTGCGTTGATCTCGGGCAGCCCGATGTACGCCGGCCCCCCATTGTCGGAAGTGAAGACGACGAGAGTGTTGTCTTCGAGCCCGTTGTCGCGCAGGGCCTGTAGCACCCGGCCGACGCTGCGATCCAGAGATCGCACCATGGCGGCGTACACCCGGTGGCGATGATCTTCGATGTGCGACAGCGCGTCGTAGTCCGAGCGGAGAGCCTGGAGCGGCGTGTGCACCGCCCAATGCGCGAGGTACAAGAAGAACGGGCGATCCCGATTGGCTTCGATGGCGCGGATCGCCTGGTCGGTGTAGTAGTCGGTGATGTAGCCCCCGGGCTCGAACGGCTCGCCGCCGTTGTAGGACGCTGCGAAGCTCATGGCGCTCCAGAGGAAACGGTCGATAGGGTCGAAATCCTGTTTCGAGTTGACGACGTCAGGATCGTCCTCTGGAAGGTAGAGGCCGCTCGCCATGAGGAGACTCTCGTCGAAGCCCTGGTCTTCGGCGGCCATGCCGCCAGATCGTCCGAGGTGCCACTTGCCGATGTGGATGTTGTGGTAGCCCGCTGGCTTCAAGAGCTCGGCGAGAGTGATCTCGGAAGGTGGCATCCCCATGTCGGCATACTCGACTGTCGGGCCACTGTTGTCGACGATGGACCGCCGCAGGGTATCGGAGCTCGCGTTGCCGAGCATCGGCACCAAGGTGCTGAAGGCGCCTGGAGTGGGCGTGAACTCGAAACCGAAGCGGGTGCCGTAGCGACCGCTCATGAGCGCGGCCCGAGACGGCGCACAGGTACCACTCGCCGAGTAGCCGTTTGCAAAATGAACGCCATCGCGGGCAATCGAGTCGATGCTGGGGG
>JANQPS010000221.1 GCA_028285365.1 Thermoanaerobaculia bacterium
GGCGTTGGCGCAGCCGATGGCCTCGCGCAGGGAGCCCGTGCCCGAGTCGGCGGTCGTCGTCACCGTGAGACAGCCGACAGCGGCGGTCACGGCGCTCGAGAACTCAGAAGTGTTGCCCTGAGCGTCGGTGGCCGTCGCAATGACCCCGTCGCCGTCGGAAACCTGACCGACCAGCGCGACATCAGCCGCCTTGGTGCACGGCGCCGCACCGCAGCCGGAGTAGTCGCTGGCGGTGTACTCGTCGAAGCCCAGGTAGGTCATGCCCTCCTGGTCATCCACATCCGCCATGAAGAACTCGACCCGGATCGGATAGGTGGCGTTGGTCGTCGTCGAGTCGACCGAGTAGACGATCTCGAGGGTGCCGCCGTCGATGGTCGGGGCGGAGGTGAGAACGGGGTAGTTCTGCAGGTTGTTGCTGCCGGTGTCTGAATCACCCGCGTCGTTGTTTGCGCCCCCGCCGTCGAGGTCGATGCCCAGTTGGGTGTTCGAAAAGATGCTGTTGCCCAGGATTGCCACCTGGGAGTTGTTGCCAACCGTGATGCCGTCCCGCCCATTGAAGGCGATGACGTTACCTTCGCCGGGCTCTGTGCCGCCGATGGTCTGGCCGATGATCGTGTTGACGAAGCCGACGCCAACACCCTGCCACTGATTACCGAGTGCCAGCGTGCCCGTCAGGTCGGTGCCGATCAGGTTGCGCTTCATCTCGAGCCCGTCGATCTCGCCGATCGCGATCCCGAGCGTGCCGTTGCCCGAGATGAGGTTGTCGAGGACGGCAAAGTCGTCGTAGGCGCCCGAGGTGCTGCTGATGACCACGCCGATGTCGTTGGGCAAGGCTGTTGTTCCAGCCTTGTCGGTACCGATGAAGTTGTGCTGAACCGAGTTGCCTGAACCGCCACCGTTGAAGACCACGCCGATCGAGCTGATGCGGGTGGCGATCAGGTTGCCCTGCGTCACATCGACGCCTCCGACCGTGATGCCACTGCCACCGTCGACAGCGACGCCTGGTCCGCTCGATCCCGAGCGGACGGAGCCACCTTCATCGGTACCCAGAAAGTTGCAGGCGATGGTGTGCCCCGAGCTGCTCTCGATATCGATGAGCTGACTGCCGTACTCGCGGATGTTGAGCCCCCGGATGGTCGATCCGTCCGAGCCGCTGCCAAGCGCGATGCCTGTACCGATCCCGCCACCGTCCTCGAGCACGACCTGGTATGTGGGACGATCGGGGATCGACAGCGAACAGACAGTGCCGTTTCCCGTTTGCGTGGTGCCGTCGATGAAGACCGGTGCCGCAATCGTTGGCAGCTCGGTCGTAGGCGAGATCACGTGGGGGCCCGCGCCAGGTATTGCGAAAGTGATGGTGTCGAGCTCTGATGTGGCGTTGGCGCAGGTGATCGCTTCACGCAAGGAGCCGGTGCCGCTGTCAGCGGTCGTGGTGACATTCAGGCAGTCGGCATCTTCGATCACCAGCACGACAGAAAACTCGCTCGTGTTGCCGTTCGCGTCGGTCGCTAGAGCAACCAACTCGTCGCCGGATTCGAGGCCGTAGGTCGACGCCGTGACGGTGACCACGACATCACCCGGATAGTCGCTGGTTTCGAAGACGTCGGAGAACAGCCACGTCTCCCCCTCTTCTCCGTCGGCATCGGGAGCGTAGAAATCCACCGTGATCGGGTAGGCCTGCGCGAGGGGATCCGAAGCAACGGTGTAGGAGGTCTGCACGTCGGAATCGACGACCAGCGCTCGCGTGAGTTCCGGGGAGTTCTGCAGGAGATTTGCGCCGGTGTCGAGATCCCCGGCGTCGTTGGCAGTGCTGCCGTCGGCGCCGAGGTCGATGGCGAGCCCGGAGTTCAGGAAGAAGCTGTTGCCGCGAAAGTCGTTGCCGGCACCGCTCGAAGCCACGATGCCCGTGCCGTTGTAGGCGATGGCGTTGACGTCGCCGACCCCCGATCCGCCAACGGTGCTGCCTGTCGACGCCAATGCCAATCCGATGGTGTTCCCCGCGGCGCTCGTTCCTGACGCATCGGTGCCGATGAGGTTGCAGAGGATGGAGTGACCGCCGCTTTGCGCAACGATGGCACGATTGCCCCCCTGCAGGTTGAGGCCCTGGATGATGGAACCTTCCGAGCCGGCGGCAAGGGTGAGGAGATCAGGTCTACCGGCCGCGGCCCCGTCGATGACGATCTGGTAGTCAGGCCGAGTGGCTAGGGCACTGGTACAAACCGCCTCGTTACCTGACTGGCTCGCGCCGTCGATCATCGTCCGGCCAGTGATGGCTGGCAGAGCGCTCTGCGGGCTGATCACGTGCGGTCCAATGCCATCGATGTCGAAGGCGATCCGGGTCGTCCCGTCCTGGTCGTTGGCATCGAGGATGGCCTGCCGAAGAGACCCCGCGCCTGCATCGTTGGTGTTGGTGACCTCGAAGAGGCAGGAGGTGGTCACGGGAATGCTGGCGGAGAACTCGGAGGTGTCTCCCAGGTGGCTCTTGGCCGTTGCAATCACCCGGTCGCCGAACGCTACGCCCGCGTCAGCCGCCGCTGACAAGACGGCAGTTGCCGAGCTCGCGCTCATGTAGTTCACATTGCCGATAAAGAACGCGCCCTCTTCGCCATCGACATCGGCCAGGAAGAACTCGATGAAATGGGTGTTGCTGGAGGCCAAGCTCGAATCCAGGAAGAACTCGATGCTCAGGTCGCCGGCGCAGTCGAGACTGGCACTCAGGAGATCGGGGAAGTTCTGCCGTCGATTGGGACCTCCATCACCATCACCGGCGTCATTCGCAGTGACACCGTCATCTGCCAGATCGATCCCGAGGCCATCGTTCTCGAAGATGTAGTTCTGCTCGATACTGACGTTATTGGCTCCCCCCGTGACCGTGACCCCGTTGCCATCGTTGAAGGCGATCGTGTTGGTGAAGGTCGGTCCCTCACTCTGGAACTGGCCGACGGTGGTGCCGCGGACGCGGTTTCTGAGGTAGATGCCATCGAGGCCATTTCCCAGGTCGAGGGTGTCGGCGCGATTCGTGCCAATGCGGTTGCCCAGAATGAATGGACGCGTGTCCGCGGTGTTGTCGTCATCCTCGACGTAGATGCCGTGCCCGGCGTTGCCTGAGATGACGTTGCCGAGGGCCCTGATGTTGCCGATGCTGAGATTCGTCAGCTCGTCGGTACTGGAGACGTAAACCGTAACGCCATTGCCGGCATTCGGTATGGCGGCCGTCTCGGCAACGTTGGTGCCAATGCTGTTGCCCCACAGTCGCGTGCCATCGGCATCGCCGTCTGTGATGTAGACGCCGTCGCCCCCGTTGCCCGAGATCACACTCCCGGAGGCGTTGCCCCCCAGGCCGACCTTGTTGTCGGAGCCAGTGATCGCTATGCCGTGGCTACCGTTCGGCAGGGCAAAGCTGCCGGTGATGTCCGTGCCGATGTAGTTGACACCGAGCTCGTTGTCCGCGCCGATGATCTCGACGCCGACCCCGGTGTTGCCGGATATGACATTGAGCCGATTGGAGGCGTCGATGCCGAGAAAGTTTCCGTCGCCAGAGATCTGAACACCCACACCGTTCGGCACGGCCGAGGTGCCGCTGACATCGGTACCGATCAGATTGCCGATCACCATCACTTCCGAGCCGTTCAGCGACACTCCGAGGGTGTTCCCAGAGATCAGGTTGCCTTGCGACGCTGAGCCGACCTCGTTGTCACCCTGGACCAAGATGCCAATGTCATTGGAAACGGCCGACGTGCCGGCGCGGTCGGTACCGATGAAGTTACCGATGACCTGGTTGCCACCCGGGTTCGCCGAGAACCGAAAGCCGATGGTCTTGTTGGAGACCAGGTTGTACCGGAAGATGTTGTTCGCGATCGAGCCAATCTGTAGGCCCCAACCCTCGGCCGAAGCCGTGGCCCCGGCCGAGCCGTCGGCCGTCGTGCCGATGGAATTACATTCGAGGAGGTTGTCGTCGGTCGTGATGATGATGGTCGAGAAGCCGAAACCCTGAAAGTTCAGTCCCCTGATCGTCGAACCGTCACTGCCACTGTTGAGACGGATGGCGGTGTTGGCGCCGCCACCCGTGACGCCTAGGCCAAGGAGCGACAAACCGTAGGCTGGGCGATCAGGGATCGAGGTCGTACACACCCCGGCATTGCCTGGCTGCGTAGTGCCGTCGAGAACCACCGGATCCGTGAAGATCAACGTTGCGGCCAATTCGATCTCGATCGGGCTGCTGCCGGAGATATCGAACGCGATCGTGTCGGTTCCGGAGCCGGCCGTGCAGTCACCACCGGTGGTCTGAGCGTCGGCGTTGGCGTTGTTGACGGCCTCGCGCAGCGTGCACAGACCATCGCCTGAGGTCTCGTTGTCGACGGCGCTATCCACGGTGATGGTCGCCGCCCAGGCGGGTCCGGTGGCAGCCACGACAAGTGCCAGCACCGCTAGGCGTAGCGCCCTGCGCCAGTTACCAGTCGTTTGCAGGGCGCACGACGCAAACGGGGACAATGTGTCATTGGTGCCAGTCAGAGAAGTAGATACCAAGCGGGCGTCTGGCGTCATGGAGCTGTCCTCAGGAGTCCGTCAGTCGAGGCTCACTCTGCGCGCACACGCCGAACGGTCGACCACCGACGAGGAGCCATCCCTCGAGCTACATGCGGACGAACGTGGCGAAACGCAACAGCGAGTTCGAGCAGATCTCGGCACGACACGACACCGCTCGACTCGCGCTTCAGCCGTCTGCGGGGACCACCGCTGGCTCTATTGAGAGAAGCTCGACCAAACCGACAGGTTTCCCGACTCGAAACCGTCTCGAAACACACCACCGACCCAGAATCGCTGGCCGGCAACGGAGGTGCCGCTTCCGTCTCCGACCCAGGAGTGCCAGACGGCCATCATCGTCCCGTCCCCGCTGCCGGCAATGGCGGGGAAGACCTGGCGATTCGTGACGTTGGTGTTGACGCGGAATTCGTCGCCATCCAGGGTGCCGTCGACGAGCAGACGGCGTCCCCAGACTTCATCGAAACTGCCCCCGGACGCCGCATCGCCGTCCCAGACGGCGACAAATCCGCCGCGTCCGTCGGCAGCTACGCTGAGGTTCTCCTGATCGCCCAGCGTGGTCTGATTGAGCTGGATCTCGCCGGTCGTAGGCGTGCCGTCTGGGGTGTAGATCCGCGCCATCGCGGCGGCCTCGGATCCGTCGTGCCCGAAGCTCTCCCAAACGATGACGAAGGTGCCGTCGACCGCTGCTGCAATGGCCGGATTGTGCTGATTGTCGGCCTCGGTGAGGTTGACCTGCTGCTCACCACCGAGTGGAATCCCGTCGGCGGCGTAACGCCGAAACACCACAGCCCGGTCTTGGGCGTCGACGTTGCGGCTTTCCCAGGTTGCGATGAAGCCCGAAGGCAAGCCAGCGATCTCGACGTCATGCTGCCAGGACTGACTCGTGGTGTTGACCTGAAACTCGTTCCCTGCCACGCCCGCCGGGTCGTACACGCGGCCAAAGATGCCTCCGGAGCTCCCATCCTGCCCGTCACTCTCCCACGCCACCATCAGATGGCCGCCGCCGTCGAAGTCACCGAACGCGATGGCCTGATCCCGATCCGTTTCCTGGTTGACCCGAAACTCTCCGCCCACCGGGTTCCCGGAGTCGTCGAAACGCTGGGCATAGACGCCAAACTCGCTGCCGTCCTGGAACTTGCTTCTCCAAAGAACCACAAATGATCCGTTCGCTGCCATCGCCACCGAGGGTTGGCTCTGGACATCCATGGTCTCGGAATTGACGACGAAGTCCGTTCCCTGGGGGGAACCGTCGGGACCGTAGCGCCGCGCCGCCACCGCGTGCAGGTCACCGTCCTGGCCAATGCTCTCCCACACGACCACGGCCGCGCCGTCGGGCGCCATGGCGATCTCGGGGAAAGACTGATTGTCATCGGTGTAGGTGTTGACCCGAAACTCGGCACCGATTCGTTGGGCACCGGATTCGGCGTAGCTCCACCCCGAGCACAGAAGACCGGTACACAACCAGCACGTGATCGAGGCACCGCGCGACCAAGGCTTGGAATCCCTACGCCACATGACGGGAACCTCACAGGTGAGCAAAATGATCGACCACATTCGCTTCTCCATGCGCAGAGCCAAGGCGGAGTGCAACAGCTCTCTGAGACGCACAGAAGACACTCGTCTCGCCCGCGGAACTCAGACGAATCAGCTAGTCACCTGCGGGGCGCGAACCGGCGCCCTACTTACGGATCTCGGTCTCTAGAGCGAGGGACCGCGTCCATCGCTTCGAGCGTGCTCGCGACCAGCCGGTGCTCAGGCCCGTACCGTTCGAGATGGAACTGCCAAGCTTGCTCGTAGAGCTGGCGCGCCTCGTCGTTTGCGCCCTGTCCAAGGCGGATCCGTGCCAGATCGACGAGAGCGATACCGTCGTTACGACCGAGAGACAGCGAGCGGTAGCGCTGAAGGTGGGGCAAAGACTCATCGAATCGTCCGAGCTCCATCAGGGTTCGCGCCAACGCGTGTTCAGCGTACCGAGAGACGTTCTCCCCCTCCAGGGCCTCCAACCGGTCGAGGTCGGCAAGAGCCCCCGCCTCGTCCCCCGCAAGAGCCCGAGAGTGCGCCAACTGTCCGAGACACTTCCGCGCCGCGGGGTGCCCTGGACCTCCCACCTCGGTCGCGAGGGTCATGCAGCGTCGGTGTGAAGCAACCGCCGCCTCGACTTGACCCGCGTGGCGCTGGGCGTTTCCCGCGGTCTCCCAAACCCCCGCCCGACTGAGCCGGTCTTCGGCCTGTTCACCGTGCCGCAGCGCCACCTGAGTCTCTTCGAGCGCCTCGTCCAGGCGACCCTGGTCGATGAGAGCCAGGATCAGGTTGCGGCGACTGCGCAGCGGGCGAGAGTGCGTCGGCCCCAAGGAGGCCTCCAAGACCTCGGTGGCCTCGCGGAACAGACCTTCAGCTCGCCGCCAGGTTGGCAGAAACTGCTCGACCAGGCCGAGATTGTTGAGCGCAGAGCCGAGCAGAGTCGGATTCTCCTCGCGGAAGATCTCCACGGCGCGCAGCAACGGCGCTCGCGCCTCGTCGTGCTTGTGCTGCATCCGGAGCATGACACCGAGGTTGCTGGCCGAGATCGCCTCGTTGTTGCGCGTTTGGGACGTGTCGCTCGTCTCGCGTTGCAGCGTGCGCAGCCGCAAAGCCTCCCGGTGCCGCGCTTCGGCCTCGACGTACTGCCGCTTTGAGAAGTAGACGTTCCCGAGATTCGAGTGAGCTCGCGCCAAAGACTCGAGATCGACTTCCGAGTCTTGCTGGCGCGCCTCGAGAACCTCGGTGAGCAGCGTCTCCGCCTCGTCGAGCCGGCCGAGGCGGCGCAAGATGACACCAAGCTCGTTCTGGCTGCTCAAGAGATCTGGGTGCCCGGTCGGAAGCTGCCCAAGCCGAATCTCCAAGGCCTCCCGAATGGCCTCTTCAGCCGCGCTCAGCTGGTCGAGTTTGGTGGACACGGTCCCCACGGTTTGCAGCAGCTCGGCCCGCACCAGCGGCAGGTCCTCGAGATCGTCACGCAGCCGTTCCCTGCCCTGAGCCAGCAGCTCTTCGACGGTCAGCTTGCTGCCCGCGGCACGTTCCGGATCCGCGTTTTCGAACAGCTCGAGCAGGAAGGTCCGGATCTGCTCGGACTCAGCCAGCGCCCGATTCGCCCGGTGTGCCTCGATCGAGCGCGCCATCAGCCCGCCGGCGAGGGCCAGTACGACGAGACCTGCCGCCGTGGCCAAGGCCGCGTGACGGCGCGCGAACCGGCGCGCGACATAAATCGCCGTCGGTCGCCTGGCTTCGATCGGTCGGCGATCCAGGTGACGCTCGATGTCCGCAGCCAACGCCGCCGGCGAGGCGTAGCGGTGCTTGGGATCTCGCGCCGTGGCCTTGAGCACGATGGCCTCCAGGTCGCCCCGCAGCCGCCTGCGCAATGAACGAGGCGTCGTCGAGCGGGCCAATGCGATCGCAGCGCGGGTCTCGTCCGACTGCTCGTCGAGACGAGCGCTGAGGGTCGCCGGCTCGCTCTCGTTCACTCGACGCAGCGCCGCAAGCAGGCCCAGACCTTCGTAGTCGAACGGGAGGAGACCGGTCAGCAGCTCGAAGAGCACGAGACCGAGGGCATGGACGTCGGTACGGACGTCGATCTGTCCTGGGTCGCCACCGGCAGCAGCTTCTGGACTGATGTAAGGCGGTGAGCCCATGATGAGCTCACGCGTGCCCTCGCTTTGCTCGTAGAGCGGCCCGTCGAGCGCACGGGCGATACCGAAATCGACGACCTTGGGTACGTGACGGCCCTCGTACCGCGCGAGCAAAATGTTGCTCGGCTTGAGGTCACAATGCAGGATGCCCTTCTCGTGCGCGTGGCCGACGCCGCTGCAGACCTCGAGGAAGATCTCGAGGCGCGCCTCGACATCCAGCTGCTCCTCGTCGCAGCGCGCCGTGATCGGTGGACCGTCGACCCACTCCATGGCCACAAAAGGCGTAGCGTCATCAGGTCCCAAACCGACCTCGTAGAGCGCCGCGACGTTGGGATGACTGAGTCGCGCCAA
>JANQPS010001155.1 GCA_028285365.1 Thermoanaerobaculia bacterium
CCCGCACCACATCGCGATCGAGATCCTCGACACCAGCGCTCGAGTCATCACCGTCGTGGCGGTCGAGAGCGGTCGCGGCGAGCCACTCGAGACGGGTCGCTACTTGAACGTCACCTCTCCCGACAGTCCTCGAGCCGATCATCATCAGCTGCGCATTGGCGTCGACGACTCATGTGGGGATCCAGTTGGTGCGGCCTTTCACGTTCAGGACCTGCGTTGGCATCGGGGCGGTGAGCTCGACCGCTTTGCGGTCGGCTTCAGTCGGACCTGTGAATCGGGTGAGTCTTGGCGCGGTCAGCTCAACTGGAACTCGAACGTCGAGGCGCCTGGCTCGCTCTCCGTCGAGGCCATGCGGCGATCTCTGAGCGGCAGCTGAGGGCTTGGCGGCTCGATGGTCGCTCGCGAGCCCTTGACTTTGAGCCCCTTGACTTTGAGCAAGGACAGCCGGAGGGCCTGACGGCGATACTCGGCTGGCTCGTCTCACTCTCTCGTTCGATCGCTTCCGCTATCGGAAGATTGAGTGAAGATACGGCGAGCCGACGGCTTGGAGAGAAGGCCTAGACGTCAAAACTAGAGAACAGCCAGGTAACGACGAAGAGCAAAGCAGATGAAGCCTACGAAGTGTCGGTGTCAGTGTCAGTGTCAGTGGTCACCCGTTGTGTTCGTGATCGGCGCTGCGATCGCGCTGGTCGGCTGCACGAGTCAAGACTCGACCGAGCAAAGATCGGCCGCGGCATCGACCTACGCCGACATCGTCTTCGCGAGCTACGAGGACAGCCTGGAGGCGGCCCGGTCACTGCGTGAGGCGTTGACCAACTTCACGGCGAATCCCTCCGAGGAGACCCTGGCTGCGGCCAGAGACTCTTGGCTGGCGGCGCGCGAACCTTACGGGCAAACAGAGGCCTATCGCTTCTACGGCGGTCCTATCGACGACGAGGATGGTCCGGAGGCGCTGATCAATGCCTGGCCTCTGGACGAGGCCTACATCGACTACGTCGAGGGTGACGATTCGGCCGGGATCATCAACGCGGTCGAGGAGCACCCCGAGCTCACGGCCGAGCTGCTGATCTCGAGCAACGAGGCGGGCGCCGAAGAGAACGTCAGTACCGGGTTCCACGCGATCGAGTTCCTCCTCTGGGGACAAGATCTCAGCGAGAGCGGCGCAGGGGTGCGACCACACACCGACTATGTCGAGGGTGAAGGGAACAACGCTTCGCGTCGGGCTCAGTACCTGAATCTTGCGGCTGACGTTCTCGTTGGCCATCTTCAGGAACTGGTCGTTGCGTGGGATCCTTCGGGGAGCGGCAACTACCGCGCCAGCTTTCTGGCCCAGGAGCCGGACAGCGCCCTGCAGGCCATCCTCACGGGCATTGGTGTGCTGTCCAAGTCGGAGCTTGCTGGTGAGCGCATGTTCACGGCGCTCGACAACCAGAGCCAGGAAGACGAGCACTCCTGCTTCAGCGACAACACCCACCGCGACATCATCGTCAACGCAGTCGGCATCGCGAACGTGCTGCGCGGCAGCTACGAACGGGTCGACGGAACCACGGTCACCGGCACGGGGCTCATCGAGGTCATCGCCGAGGCGGACGAGGCTCTGGCAGCCGACCTCCGAGAGCGCAGTGCGGCCACGCTGGAGGCCGTCGAGGCGATTCCCGTACCTTTCGATCGGGCTATCGTCGAGCCTGATCAGCGGGTGTTGGTGCTCGAGGCCGTCTATCGACTTCAGGAGCTGGGCGACCGAATTGCGGACGCCGCTAGCGCCCTCGGGCTGATGATCAACACGGCGTTGCCTGAGTAGCTGCCAAGAGATGCAAGAGAGAGAGACGAAAGAAGAGAGACGAAGAAGTGGCACGAAAGCAGAGGGAGGAGCGGTTAGCTCCGTGATGCATGTTGGTGCTCGTCTGGTTGCGTGAGGTCGGTTGCGGGAGGTTGCGCCTCCTCGTCAGCGGATCGGTTGCGCGAACCGTGACCCGGGTGGTCCTGGCGGCCACCGTGACCGCGTCCGTTCTAGCGGTCGGGGGATGCAGCGGCGACGCGACTCTGGCTCCGGCGTTCGAGCCTGGCGACGAGCTGCTGGGTGGCCAGGTCACTGTGCGAGACACCACCCCCAACGCTTTCAGCCACCCTGCTCCCGGACTGGAGCGCGACCAGGAGCTGCTGTTTTTCGTCGGCAATTCGTTCTTCAAGAAGAACTGGGTCCAGGCGCCGGCTTCGACGACTGCGCGCGACGGTTTGGGGCCGTTGTTCAACTCTCGCTCGTGTGCCGGGTGTCATCTCAAGGATGGTCGCGGACGGCCGCCGGAGCCGGACGAGGTGGGTACCGGCCTACTGGTCAGACTGAGCCTGCCTCCCAACGAAAGAGGTGAGGTAGAGCCCGAGCCGTCATACGGCGGCCATCTGCAGGACCAGGCCATCCGCGGCTGGCTTCCCGAGGGTAGGTTGCGGATCACGTATCGAGAGCGCCCTGGAGAGTTCGCGGATGGCGAGACGTACTCTCTACGTGAACCCGAGATCAGCTTCGAGGAGCTGTCGCGTGGCCCAATGGATCCTTCCGTGCAGACGTCTCCGCGGATCGCCAGCCAGGTCGTCGGGATGGGGCTGCTCGAGGCGCTGCCGGAAGCGACGATTCTCGAGCGAGCCGACGCAGACGACGTCGACGGCGACGGCATCTCGGGACGCCCGAACCTCGTCTGGGACCGGGGCCAGCTGGCGACGGTTCTGGGGCGGCTTGGCTGGAAAGCCAACCAGCCGAGCGTTCGCCAGCAGGTGGCTGGGGCCTTCTTCGACGACATGGGAATCGCCAATGAGCTGTTCTTCCATACCGAGTGCCTCCCGGAGGAGGCCCCGGGCTGCGTCAACGAAGAGCTCGACATCGATAGTGACGACCTGGACAAGGTCGTTCTCTATACGACAACGCTTGCCGTACCCGCTCAGCGAGATGCGGCCGACCCTGAGGTACAGCGCGGCCGTGAGGTCTTCTGGGCTGTGGGCTGCGAGGAGTGTCACCGCGAGCAGATGACGACGGGTGTCCACCCGATCGCGGCACTCAACAATCAGGAGATCCGTCCGTATACCGATCTCCTCCTACACGACATGGGACCCGAGCTCGCGGATGGGCGCCCGGACTTCGAAGCCACAGGTACCGAGTGGCGCACGCCGCCGCTTTGGGGAATCGGCCTGATCGAGACGGTCAACGGCCATACGACCCTGCTTCACGACGGCCGAGCGCGCAACATCATGGAAGCCGTCCTCTGGCACGGTGGTGAAGCGGAAGCGTCGCGCGATGAGGTTCTCGAACTGCCGAAGACCGATCGCAACGCGCTGATTCGCTTCTTGGAGTCGTTGTGAAGCTCGACGTTCGCGCGCGCGCCGAGAGCACCGCTTTGGGGGCTGTCTTGGCATTCGTGAGCTTCGCGCTCGTGAGTTGTCGCGCGCCGTATCCGCACGACGAACTGCTCGACGCCTGGGCCCGGGACCTGATCGTGCCGCTGCACGAGACCCTCGTCCGCGAGTGCGAGTCGCTCGAGAGAAGCCTCGACGCCCTGGTGACCGAAGCTTCGCCGGAGACCCTCGAAGCCGCCCGTTCAGCCTGGCGTCTGAGTGCCGTGGTTTGGCAGGAGGTGGCCCTCTATCGGTTCGACCGCATGATCCTGAGCCACAATCAGATCAGCAAGAGGCCAGCCGATAGCGAGTTCATCGAGCGTACGATCGCGGAGCCACCCGCAGTGCTCGACGCGGACTTCGTGGCGCGGGTTGGATCGCTCTCGAAGGGACTCAGCGCGATCGAATACCTCTTGTTCGAGCCGGCGGAACCGGACGCGTGGCTCGAACAGGCTCGGGAAGAACCGGCGCGCATGGCCTACGCGGTTGCGGCTGGCGCCCACCTGGTGTCGAGCGCTGAGCAGGTGCTCGATCGGTGGCTGCCGGAAGGCGGTAACTACCTCGAGACGTTTCTGCGCGGCGACGGCGAGACCGAGGGATTTCGGCGCTCGCTCGGTAAGCTGTACAACCGAGTGGTTGCGGTCCTCGAAGAAACCGTTCGCGAGCATCTGGGCAAGCCGCTTGGCGGCGGCGCCCAGGAGGCCCTGCCGGAGTTCGTCGAAGCCCCGGCCAGCGCCAGTTCACTGGCACTGGTCAAGAGTCGGTTGGCAGGCATCGAGAGGGTGTTCTTCTCACCCAACGCCGAGTCTGGCGAAGGTGAGTCCGCCTCATCGGTCGCATCGGATTCGCCGCGACTCGCAAACTACGTCGAACATCTTGGCCTCGACTGGAACGGTCAGCCGTTCGTCGAAGAGCTGCGCTTGCGCTTCGCGTCTGCTAGAGGGGCGCTCGACGCGGTTCCTGAGCCGCTTGCCCGAGCGGTCGTCGAGCACCCTGCAGAGGTAGAGCAGGCCTACGACGAACTGCGTGAGCTGCTCGTGCTGATCAAAGTCGACCTGGCCAACCAGCTCGGCGTGACGCTGACCTTCAACGACAACGACGGTGACTGAGCGCCGAGTCGATCGCGACGCCAGCGAGTCCCGACTGGCTCAGCTGAAGGGGTGGTTCCAGGAGCCGGTCGACTCGCTCCCCCTTCTCTGGCTGCGCGTGAGCTTTGGTTTGCTCATGGCCGTGAGCGCCGTGCGCTTCGTCGCGAAGGGGTGGGTGCGCGAGCTCTACGTCGTGCCGGACTTCCACTTCTCCTACCTGGGCTTCGGTTGGATCGCGCCGCCGAGCGAGGCGTGGATCTACGCGCTGTTTGCGGGCGTCTTCGTTTCGAGTCTGCTGATGGCGGCTGGAGTGTTCTACCGCGCCAGCATCTTCGCCTTCTTCGTTCTCTTCACGACTGTGGAGCTGTTCGACAAGACGCTCTACTTGAATCACTACGTCTTCGTCTCGTCGCTCAGTTTGCTCATGGCTCTCCTGCCGCTCGGGCGACTCGGTGACCGGATGGTCGCGTCCTGGATGCTCATGGCGGTGCGCGTCCAGGTGGGTCTCGTCTACTGGTTTGCCGGCATCGCCAAGCTCGAGGGTGACTGGCTGCTGCGCGCCCAGCCGCTGGCCACCTGGTTGCCTGCGCGCTCCGACCTGCCGGTCCTCGGCGCGCTGTTCGAACAGCGTTGGGTCGCCTACGGAGCGAGCTGGGGCGCCGTCCTCTTCGACCTGACGCTGCCTTTTCTTCTGCTCTGGGGAAGAACCCGTCTCGTTGCCTGGTGCGCGGCGCTGTTCTTTCACGGGCTGACCGCGCTGCTCTTCGAGATCGGCATGTTTCCCTGGATCATGATGTGCGCGACTCTGGTCTTCTTCGAGGGAGCCGAGCTGCGTTGCGCGATCGACCGGGCGGCAAAAGGCTCATTCTCGTGGTGGCACCAGTCAGCGCGGGCTGACAGTCAGCGGGCGTGTCTCGGCAGCCGCCGGACGGCGACTGTTGCCGTGGCCTGTCTCCTGGCGGTGCAGTGTGTCCTCCCGCTGCGCCACTGGCTCTATCCGGGAGACGTCCTGTGGACGGAAGAGGGCTACCGGTTCTCCTGGCGGGTCATGCTGGTGGAGAAGACAGGCGACGTGGTCTTCCAGGTCAAACCCCCAGGCGAGCGCGAGCGCCCCGTTTATCCGTCCCGCTACCTCACTCTGCTGCAGGAGTCACAGATGTCGTACCAGCCCGACATGATTCTGGAGCTCGCACATCACATCGCACGCGAGCACGGTCCGGGTACGCAGGTGCGCGCCGAGGCGCGGGTGAGCGTCAACGGACGCGCCAGTCGACTTCTCATCGATCCTCGGGTCGATCTCGCAGCGGAACGACCGAGCTTCTGGCCGCAAGCCTGGATCCTGCGCAACCGGGCTGGAACTCCCGCTGTCGCCTCGTTCTCGACACCTCGACGGGTCGACTGGCCATGAGATCGCCATGCACGTGAGCTCGCTGTCGGAAAGACACCTCGACCGAGCGATCGGCACCGTGCTCCTGGCGTTTGCCAACGATCCCGGAGCCCGATGGTTCTCGCCGTCGGCGGATGGTTACCTCCACAACATGTCGGGTTACGCTCGCGCGGTGGCGGCTGCGGCGCTGGCGCACTCGAGTGCGTTCATGGTTGGAGACGGTGCCGGAGTGGCGTTCTGCCTGGGTCCTGGGGTCGAGGTCGACGAAGAACTGATCGGTGAGATCCTGCAGCCCGGCTACTCCGAGTCCGACGAGGCGAACATGAAAGAACTCGCCGAACGGAGTGCCGCCAATCGGCCCCCGGGCCCACACTGGTACCTGCCGATCATTGGAGTCGACCCTGTACGTCAGGGACAGGGGCTGGGAGCCGCACTGATGGCGGCCGTCTGCCAGCGCTTCGACGCCGAGCATCTACCTGCCTACCTCGAATCATCGAATCCGAGAAACGTGCCTCTCTACGAGCGTTTTGGCTTCGAGGTCGTAGACACGATGCAGGTCGGCTCGTCGCCTCCGCTCATCGCGATGTCGAGGCCTGTTCGATAGAGATCCAGAGTCACTAGACGCCTTCAACACCGCCGAAGGTTCGGACTCTGGTGGTAGCTTGGCAATCAGAAGGCTCGAGATCGAAGATGAAAGTGCTGATCAACGACGTGCGTGACGCGGTCAGAGGGCTGCGGCGTCGACCCCGATCAGTAATCCTGCCCGTCGCGATTCTGGCTGTCAGCATCGCCCTTGCCGTGAGTGTGTTTGCGGTGTTGCAGGGAGTCCTTCTGCGAGGGCTGCCTATGCGGGGCGGGGACCGCTTCGTCATCGTAGCTACTGGCCAACGGGCATCGGACGGTACGTCACTGAGTGACGTTGCCGCTCTGCGCGAAGCCGTTGAGGCCCGCGACAGTGCATTTGAGGGCTTGGTGACCAGCATGGCTCTCAACTCCTTTCTTACTGGCGAGGGTCGCGGCACGATCGGCACCACGGCCACCTATGCCAGCAGCGACCTCTTCGAGCTGTTGGAGATTGACGCGGCTCTAGGACGAACGTTCGTTTCAACCGACGAAGATGCCGAGTCGCCAGTCGTATCCGTGATCGGTCACTCTCTCTGGCAGTCGTACTTTGGCGGTGACGAGTCTGTCCTTGGGCAACAACTGGTCATCAATCGCCAGAGCACGACAATCGTGGGTGTCATGCCGCCGGGATTTGCCTTTCCCTATCGACAGGACCTATGGGTCGTTCACAGGCCCGAGAGCATGGCCTTTCGTAGTGACTCGTCGGCGGTGATGGCACGTCTGGCGCCCGGCGCGAGCGTCGAACAGGCGCGAGCCGAGGTCGGACTGTTGGCCCGGCGCATGGATCTCTCTGATCCGCTCGAGGAACCGCGTGGCGCATGGGTGATTCCGTTCATGGAAGAAGTCGTGGACGAGTCCACTCGGCGCGCGCTACATCTGCTCATGGCCTCCGTGCTTGGCGTGCTCGCCATCGCCTGCGCCAACGCAGCAAACATGCGTCTTGCCAACGTGCTCTCCAGACGGGCAGAGCTCTCGACCAGACTCGCCCTGGGAGCTGGTCGTGGTCGTCTCGTCTCCCTGCTCACCGCAGAGGCTGCAGTGATTGCAGTGGTTGGCTCGGTGTGCGGGTTGGGTTTGGCATGGCTACTGACTAGGGAAGTCGGGCAGGCTCTTGTCCAGGGCAGTCTCCTTCGCGGCTACTGGATGGACGTGCGCATCGATTCTGCGGTGATCGCCACTACCGGTCTGATCGCGTTGGCTGTGGTGGTCCTGGTTGGTCTGGTTCCGGCGCTCGTCGTGGGTCACCTTGCCGATCTGCGCGCCGGAATGCAGGCGCGACGGATCGCGCCCCGCGGGCTCGTTGCACTACAGGTGGGCCTCAGTTTCGCCCTCGTGGCAAGTGCTGGCACCCTCGGCCGAAACGCCTTGGCACTGTTGGATGCTCAGCTCGGTTTCGATCCGCGCGGGCTACTGACCGCACGCCTCTCGCTGTTTCAGAACGGTGAGATGGAACGGGACGGGCATCAAGTGTTCTACGAAGAGCTCGTGCGTCGTCTCGAGTCGCGACCCGAGATCGAACGCGCGGCGGTCGGCGCGACTGTCCCTTGGGGTTGGTCCGCGAGCACAGAGGTCCGTCTGGAGAGCAGCCTCGAGAGGGTTTGGCCGCCAACGCGCGTCTATGGTGTGACTCCCGGATATCTCGAGACGGTTGGGTTGTCGCTTCTTGCCGGTCGCTATCCAACAGCAGCCGACGTGATCGGAGATCAGCTCCCACTCGTCGTGACGCCGTCTTTCGTCGAACGACGATTCGCTGACATCGATGAGGCGATCGGTTCGTCACTGGTCATCGAGGACGATGACAGCAAAACTGCCGTGATCGTGATCGGTGTGGTTGCGGATTTCGGTATGAGCCAGCTCCAACGTGATCCTGCGGCTGATGACCAGGTCTATCTTGGTCGCCGAGTCGACTGGAACGGGAGCAGCCTCCTTTTGCGATCACGTGTTGACGAGTCTGAGGCGCGGGCGGCGCTCGAGGCCGAGCTCGAGGCGCTCGATCCGCTGGCCGCCGCCTACAACCATTCGAGCTTCGATGCCGACCGAAGCACGTCGACCTGGGAGCAACGTCGTTTGGCCCAGCTCCTCGTCGTGTTTGGCCTGGCCGGTCTTCTGCTCACGGCTGGGGGCCTGTACTCGACGATCGACGTTGCCGGTCGCGGTCGAGCGCGAGAGTTTGCCGTGCGTCTGGCGCTCGGAGCAGTGCCTGCACAGGTGCGCGGTCTCGTTGTCCGCGAAGGTGTCCTGCTGCTGTTGGTTGGATTCGGCATTGGTCTGGCAACGCTTGCCTTTCTGGCGCCACGACTCGGCCAGTTCCTTGTGAGAGGCTCGGTTTGGGATCCGCCGGTCGTTGCGGTTGCGGCAGCTCTCCTCGGGAGCATCGTTGCGCTCGCAGTCGCCGGTCCAGCGCGGCGAGCTGCTCGTGTGGATCCGGCGTCGACCCTGCGCTCTGAGTAGACTCGCGGCGACTCGAGGGTGACTTCAGGCTGAGCAGAGCTTGTCGTGGTGTGTCGTGTCTCGGACTAGATTGCTCAAGGTATTGGAGAGGGCCATGGACCCAAGAATTGTCGACGAGAGAAGCCCCAACCCGATGATTGGAGGCCTGCTGGTAGCTGGGATGTTGACCCTTGTGGGAGCCCCGGGCGCTGCCGAGGTCACCAGCTCCGACTATGCCCGCGCCGAGCGTTTCCTGCCCTGGAACGCGAGCAAGCTGCTCTTGCACGCTGACGTTCTACCTCAATGGATCGAGGAGAGCAGTCGGTTCTGGTACCGCAAGCGCGTGGCCGCCGGGCATGAGTTCATCTACGTGGACCCCGCGTCCGGCGAGCAGCGGCCCGCATTCGATCACGAACGCCTGGCCTCGAGCTTGTCGAAGGCCTCAGGGCATTCATACGTCGCCTACAAGCTGCCCTTCTCGACGATCGAGCTCATTGCGGCCGGCGACGAAAGGGTCGAGGTCGATTCGCTGCGGTTCTGGGAGAAGGCGCAACCCGAGGACGACGGGGAGGAGGCCGAAGAGGAAAGGGACGAGGAGTCCGGCGAGGCTGACGGGGTGGGCGACGAAGACTCCGAGCCTCCTCATCGGAGGTGGACCTGCCGCCTCGACACCTACGCGTGTGCCGGACCGGATGACGTCGAGCCTGACCGCGCGGACGAAGTGGAATCGCCCGACGAGCAATGGGTGGCCTTTGAGCGCGAAGAGAATCTCTGGCTGCGCAACCAGGCGAGCGGTGAAGAACGACAGCTGACGACCGATGGGGAGACCGACTACGGCTATGCGGTGCTCGGAGAAGGCTGCTGTAGTGAGATCACGTCGCGACGGAGCCGGGCGAAGCGTCGGCCGCCGATCTATTGGTCACCGGACTCGACGAGGCTCGCGACCATTCGGCTCGACGAGCGCGAGGTGGAAGAGATGCATCTGTTGGAGGCCAAGGTGGGTCGGCCCGTTCTGCACAGCTATCGCTATGCGCTTCCTGGTGACGAGTCGATTCCGCTCTATCGCATCTGGATCTTCGATGTGGACAGCGGCGAGAAGCGCGAAGTCGAAGGGCCGGCGATCGAGCTCTTCTGGCCGGGAGGAGAGGCGCTCGTGAACTGGACCGACGACAGCTCGTCGGTCTTCTTCTTGCGAGTTCACCGCGGTTACCAGCAGGTGACGCTCTACCGTGCCGACCCCGCGACCGGCACTGCGCGAACCGTGATCGACGAGAAGAGTCGGTCTTTCATCGAAACGAACATGACGTACGGTGAGCTTGCGGACTGGCGTGCCACGGCCGATGGCAGCCAGGTCATCTGGCGCTCCGAGCGTGACGGTTGGGGGCACTTCTATCTCTACGATTCCGAGAGTGGTGACCAGGTCCGTCAGCTGACGAGTGGCTCTTTCTCGGCCGCGCGCATCGAGCACGTCGACGAAGAGGGCGGTTGGCTCTACTTCCACGGCTACGGGCGTGAAGCGGGGCTCAATCCCTACTATGCGCAGCTCTACAGAGTGCCACTTCAGGGTGGGAACATCGAGCGGCTGACACCCGAAGGCGCGCACCACTCGGTGTGGATGGCCAAAGACGGCTCGGTGATCGTCGACACCTACTCGACGTTCGATCAGCCGCCGGTGACCGTCTTGCGCCGGCCAGGTGGTCGCGTCCAGAAGCAGCTCGAGGAGGCTGACTCCGAACCCCTACTCGAGAGCGCCTGGACTCCGCCGGTACCGTTCGTGGCAAAGGCGAGAGACGGCGTGACCGACCTGCACGGTTTCCTCTATCGGCCGTCTGACTTCGATCCGGAGAAGCGCTATCCGGTCATCGACTACATCTATCCTGGCCCGCAGGTAGGTCCGATCCGGCGCTGGGGATTCGACGTTGCGCCCGCCGGTTTTGTCCACGCGCTCGCCGAGCTGGGGTTCATCGTCTTCAAGGTCAATGCCTTCGGCACGCCTTTTCGCTCCAAGGCTTTTCACGACGCCTGGTACGGCGACATGGGTGACAACGGCATCGCCGACCACATCCACGCCCTCAAACAACTGGCTGCGCGCCACCCGGAGCTGGACCTCGAGCGGGTGGGCATCTACGGCCATTCGGGTGGTGGTTTCTCGTCGACCGGTGCCATCTTGCGCTTTCCCGAGTTCTTCGATGTGGCGGTGTCTGGAGCCGGCAACCACGACCAGCGGAGCTACTCGTTCGGTTGGGGAGAGCAGTATCAGGGCCTGCTCGAGAAGACCGCGAGTGGCGACAACTACGACTCTCAGGCAAACCACCTCCTCGCGGATCGACTGCAGGGCAAGCTGCTGCTGACCTACGGCACGCTCGACGACAACGTCCATCCGAACGCGACCGAGCTGCTGATCGACAAGCTGATCGAGCACAACAAGGACTTCGACCTGTTGGTGCTACCCAATCGCAACCACGGCTACGCCAACGAGCCCTACGTGGTGCGTCGCACGTGGGACTACTTCGTCCGCCACCTCCTAGGGGTCGAGCCGCCGCGCGAGTATCAGGTGGCGCCGCGGCCAGCGGAGTGACTTGGTGGGTGGCGGCGAGTCCGCCTGGCCGTCGCCCTCACCGCTGACACCTCGGGCACCAATACGTCGAGCGCTGACCGAACCCCAAGCGCTGACTGCGGATCGCGGTGCCGCAGACCAGGCAGCCGTCGCCGGAGCGGCCGTAGACGAAGACTCGGGGGAGCCCGCTCCGAGTGTCGGGCCAGGGGGTCGTCTTGCGCTGGCGCTCGAGATTGATCCGCAGCAGCCGCGCAGCCCGCCTGTAGATGGACGCGAGAGTCCGTCGGTCGATTTGCCCACAGGTCGTCGCGGGTGAGAGCCTGTGAAGGAACAGGAGCTCGTTCTTGTAGACGTTGCCGATGCCAGCCGCCACCTTCTGGTCGAGCAGGAGATCGACGAGCAGCCGGGCGGGGTGCGAGCTCTGCTGCGCGCGGTCGAGCACCTTACGCAGTACGACGGGTCTGACGATCAGGTCGGGCCCGAGGCGAGAGAGAGCCGGGTGGCGTCTGAGATCGCGGGCAGGGAGGATCTCGAGCTCCTTGAGCTGATGACCGACGATCAGCCGGTCGCGATGCTCGAGAATCAGTGACGGACGGGTGACGTCGACGAAGCCGAGGGGGCCGTCGCGACGTGACTTCCGCGAGGATCGAGGCTGGTTCGATTTCTCCTTCCAGCTCGGGACGAGACGAAATCGTCCATGCATGCCGAGATGCGTGCGGATGACGTCACCGGTGTCGAAGCCAATGAGCAGGTGTTTGCCGATGGCGCTCGCCATCACGATTTCGGTCTGAAGCGATCGGGCCTTCTGGCCGTTGACGAGGACACGCCCGAGCCGCCGACCGACGATCTCACCTCGCAGGGTTGCCGCCAGTGTGTGGATGGTGTCGCCTTCGGGCATGAGCGAGTCGGGTCTCCGGGCCGATAGGATGCTCCCTCGACCCTTGGCGAGCGAGCTCTCCACTGTTCGGCGTCTTGGCGCAGTCGGATCGCAGGACGCGTCAGGTGAGCAGTCGCCACTCGATGAGAATACCGATGCACTCGCCTGTGCGAGTCGAGTGCCCGCCTTAGGAGCGTCTCATGCCTGGAGAACACGTGATTCATCGATTCTGGTTCGTGGCGGCGCGTCTCGTCGGAGGGACCTTGGGCCTGGTCGCGTTTGGTCTTGGCTCGGCGCTTCTCGCTGCCGACGACAAGCCCGCCCAATGGGATGTCACCGAGACGCCCGGCGACATCCAGGAGGTCGTGATCGACACCGACGAAGGCACCTGGATGAACCTGGACGTCGCGCCCGACGGGTCGACGATCGTTTTCGACCTGCTCGGTGACCTGTGGCTGTTGCCCATCGG
>JANQPS010001161.1 GCA_028285365.1 Thermoanaerobaculia bacterium
ACCCGCCGTCCGACGTAGTCCTGGGCGAGGCTCCGGCGGGCGGCCAATTCGATGGCAGCCACGATCGCCTCTGGCTCAGCCATTCGGCCCCACCCCTGCTCGCCCGAGGCCAGCGCACCTTCGACGGGACCGCACCAAAAGACTCCCCGGGATGTCAGCCGCGCCGTGTTCTCCACCACGGCCTCATGAGCCCACATGTGCGCGTGCATCGCTGGCGCCAGTACCAGGGCCCCCTCGAACATCAGCGCGGTCGTGACGAGAAAGTCATCACTGAGACCGTGGCTGAGCCTCGCGAGGGTGCTCGCTGTGCAAGGGGCGACGCAATAGATGTCGGCCCACAGTGCAGCATCGACGTGCAGCTCGGCGCCTTGCCCTTTCGCCTCCAGGTAGTCCTCACCGTAGACCGCGTGCCCGGTCAAGACCTCGAGGGTGAGCGGCGACACGAATCGCTTTGCGGTCTCCGTCATCGCGCACCGCACCTCGTGACCGCGCTCGCGCAGTTTTCGGACGATCGCCGGCGCTTTGAAGGCGGCAATGCCACCCGTCACGCCGAGAAGTACCCGCAGGCTCTCGGGCGCTCTTTGTGGAGAGCGAGGTGACGCTTCGCCCGCCATCAGGCACAACCTTCTGGGCAGCGCCGCGCAGGCACCACGATCTGACCGGCAGAGCGGCTCGACTCACGCGATTCCAAGGCCGGTGCGCCTACGACGCCTTGCCTGAACACGAAGGGCCTCGGGGCTGCCGGGTTCGGGGGACTCAGTGAACCTCGCCTTCGGCAGGCTCGCTGGCGACCTCCTCGACGACCTCTTCGGCCGCGGCCTCAGGTGCCGGACCGTAGTCCCAGTTCACAGTATCGGCCAGCAGCTCTTCCATGGCGACCTTCGAGATCTTGGGGGATTCGACTTCGACACGCGGTCGAGCGCCGCGGATGAGCTGCTCAGCACGATGGGCTGCCAGCAGAACAAAACGAAACTTGCTGTCGGTCTTCTCGGAGATTCGGTCCATGGTGTCTGTGTCTCCTGGGCGGCATGGCGAACGGATGTCGTCGCCAGCAAGCCCGACTATTCGGAAGGTCTATCGAATCAGGGTGTTCGGTGTGACTGGTCGTCGTGCTGATCGGTGGGCTGATCGGTCGGTCTGTTCAGGGGAGTGCCAGAACCTCTCGCGGCTCTTGCGAGCCCAGCTACCCTCGAGTGTGGCACCCTGAAGTCTGGCTTCCGGCGGAAGCTAGGGGACTCGTGGTGTACTCGCTGTCCCGAGATCCTGCAGCACCGCATCGATGGTACGCCCCATGCGAGGACGCCGATGCCGCTTGTCGAGAATGATGGCTGCCAGGGACAGGCTGGCCAACTCCGCATTCTCGTTGACGATAACATAGTCGTACAGCTCGATTTTCCGAATCTCGTCTCGCGCCGCGGCCAGCCGCCGCGAGATGTCGTCGTCCGCGTTCTGACGCCGAGCCCGCAACCTGGTCTCGAGATCCGCCAGCGTCGGCGGCAGAATGAAAACGGAGTGCACGGCAGTCTCGAGTTGATCGGCACCCCTTTCGAACACTGCCTCGGCACCCTGAACGTCGATATCGAGTATCACGTCCTGGCCGGAGTCGATGCGCGGCCGCACTTCTTCGAGGGAAGTGCCGTAAAGGCAGCCGTGAACCCAGGCCCACTCGAGAAACAGGTCTCTGTCGAGCATCCTCCGAAACTCGGCTTCGTCGACGAAGTGATAGTCCTTCCCGTTCGACTCGCCGGAACGAGGCTCGCGGGTCGTGTGGCTGACCGCAAATCCAAGCTTCAAGACCCGAGCGAGATCCCCCTTCAAAAGCGCCTGGACGAGCGTCGTCTTGCCAGCCCCGGAAGGCGCCGATAGAACAAACAGCTCCCCCTTCATTGAGGCCTGTTCCCGTTCTCGATCGGTCTTCCCCACTCGTTTCGTGTCAACGGTGCGCTCGATTCCTTCTGGGCCTTCCAGAGTCGCTCCCGACAGCTCGAGTATGCCAGGGGGACCCGGGGATCACTCGACATTCTGCACCTGCTCTCGAAGCTGCTCGCAAAGCGCCTTGGCCTCGACCACCTCGTGCGAAACCGACGTCGACCGCGCCTTGGTCGCTAGTGTATTGAGCTCCCTCAGGATCTCCTGGCAGAGGAAGTCGAGCTTACGACCGACCGGTTCGCGCTGACCCAGGAGCTCCCGAAACAGCAACAGATGTGAGTTCAGTCTCGCAACCTCCTCACTCACATCAGAACGGTCTGCGAGATGCGCCGCCTCCTGAAGAACACGGTCGCCGTCGATCTCGACACCTTCGAAGCCAGCCAGCAGGAGCTCGAGTCGCCTCTTGACCGATTCCAGGCACTCCTGCGAAAGGGAGCGCGACTCGCCCTCCAACCGTTGCGCAATGGCGACCAACTGGTCGAGGACCTCGACCAGGGCCGCTTCGAGTCGGCGCCCCTCTGCGCATCTCGCTTCTACGAGGCCCGCACAGGCACGGCTCGTCGCTTGTTTCAACAGCGCTTCAAGCTCGGACGCATTGTCCCGCTCGGCAGCTCCTTCGAGTGATCGGACCACCCCCGGCACACCCAACACGTCCGCCAAGCGGAGCCCAGTGTGCTCGAGGCCCGTGTCCCCGAGCTGCCGGGCCGCCTCAACCAGATTCGCGACCACCGCCTCGTCGAGGACCACTCGCCCACCCCAACGGGGACCTGACAGTTTCACGACTGCCTCCACTCGACCTCGGCCCAGCTCCTCGCGAATCACGCCCTGCACGAGGCGCTCGTGGTGACGGTGGCTCTCCGGCAACCGGACGACAATGTCGAGATAACGATGATTGACACTGCGTAGCTCGATCTGGACCGACACATCGCTCGGACCGTGCTCGACGCTCGAGAAGCCCGTCATGCTCCGCAGGCTCAAACCACCACCTCCGCCTGGCCGTTGCTGCGCTGCTCCTGAACGATCTCGGAGACCGCTCGTGCTGCTCGAAGGCTCGCACCTCCACGACCCAGAGCATCTCGCAGTCCACTCAGATGCTCGATCATCTCGGCTCGCTCGCGACCGCCTTCCAGCAACGGGCGCAGGCTCGCGGCGAGAGACTCGGGCCTCGCCTCGTCCTGAAGCAGTTCGGGGACAGCACGGCGAGCAAGAACGAGGTTGACGAGCGCAATGTGCGGA
>JANQPS010001171.1 GCA_028285365.1 Thermoanaerobaculia bacterium
ATTCGACGTGTTGTGACGTGTTGCTGGTCGTTCAGCGGTCTCGAACCCGCTGGCGCCACGTTCGCAGTTGCAACCGCTGCTGGTCTCCCCGGATTCCACGAACCGCGCCTCGGGTCGGTCCGAGAGTGCGATTGCGCCCGAGTCTTCCCACAAGATTCCCAGGACGGGCGTACAATAGGGCCATGTTCGGTCCACTTGGATTCCAAGAGCTCCTGCTGATTCTCGGAATCGCGCTGCTGATTTTTGGCCCGAGGAAGCTGCCCGAGATCGGTCGCACCATAGGTCGAGGAATGGGTGAGTTCCGGCGCGCTACCAACGAGCTCAAGCGCACCATCGAGCACGAGGTCGATGTGGAGGATCGCCACCAGCACAATCAGACCGCGCTTCCCGCCAAGGGGAGCTCCGCCAGCTCTCAGACAGCGACGAGCGAGCCGTCGACTACGAGCCCGGTCACCGACGACTCGTCACCCGAGACCACGTAGGATCTGCTTTGTCGTAGCTGGGACACCGGCTCAAAGCGGTGCCTGGCGTTTCTTCTCGTCACTCCCCCTCGAGCTCGAGGTGTTGCCCGACGATCCCTGATCGAGAGATGCTCTACCCGAATCCCGCCAGGACGTTCCCGCAGACGAGCTTTCAGCTCTCAGGCTGCTGCGTGGTCCGCGCAGCCTCCCGAGTTCCGCGGAGGACTCGATCATGACTCTGGGAACTGATCTCGGGAGCAACCAGTTGCCGGCTCACACGGGCGAAGGCTCCGAAGAGCTCGAGCGAATGTCCTTGCTCGAGCATCTCGAGGAGCTCCGCTCTCGTCTCCTGCACAGCGTGGCGGCACTGTTCATCGGGTTCTTCGTCTGTTTCTCGTTCGCCGAGGGCATCTACAAGGTGCTGTCACTGCCCGTCACGGGTGGCACTCTGGCCGTGCCCCTGCCGGTGTTCGACGACTGTTCATTGAGTTCGATTCGCGACTGTTCGGTGAGCTATGCGCTGAGCGAGGTCGCGACGTTCCCAAGGCTCGTCGAGAAGCTGTCCTTCTTGCGACTCCAGGATCCGTTCATCCTGTACGTCAAGGTTGCGCTGCTCACCAGCCTGTTTCTGATGTCGCCGTTCCTCTTGTTCCAGGTCTGGCGCTTCGTCGCGCCCGGCTTGTACAGGAAGGAGAAGCGCTACGCGTTGCCGTTCGTCTTCTTCGGCTCGAGCTTCTTCCTGGCCGGTGGGATCTTCGGCTACTTCGTGGCGTTCCCGTTTGCGGCGAAGTTCCTGATCAACATGGGTGATCAGTTCGAGGCCGTGCTCACGGTAGACACCTACTTCGGGATCCTGGTCAACATCCTGTTGGGGCTCGGCATCATGTTCGAGCTGCCGATCATGATCTTCATGCTCTCTCAGCTGGGGGTCGTGACGCCGAGGTTCCTGCTCAAGAACTTCCGCTGGGCCGTGCTCATCATCTTCGTGGTGGCGGCGATCATCACGCCCACACCCGATGTCGTGAATCTGTGCGTTGTCGCCCTGCCCACTCTGGTGCTCTATCTGATCGGGGTCGGAGCTGCCGCGATTGCGCAGTGGCGCAAGAAATGAGTCCTGCGACTCCTCAGCCGTTCGAGCTGGCACCCGGAATCGAGCTCGGCGGTGATGAGCTGGCCGTGATGATCGGCCCGTGTGTCATCGAGGGAGAAGACTGGCTCGTCGAGCATGCGCGTAACGTCGAGCGCATGGCCGAGAGACTCGGTATCAAGGTCACCTTCAAGTCGTCGTACGACAAGGCGAACCGCAGCTCGCTCGACAGCTACCGTGGTCCTGGTCTCGAAGGTGGTCTCGCAGCTCTGGCTGCCGTCAAGGAGGCGACTGGCCTGCCGGTGCTGACTGACGTTCACGAGCCGTCACACTGCGACCCGGTAGCGGAAGTCTGTGACGTGCTCCAGGTGCCGGCGTTCCTGTGTCGTCAGACCGATCTGCTGGTGGCTGCGGCTGCTACGGGACGCACGGTGCTCATCAAGAAGGGCCAGTTCATGGCCCCCGACGAGATGCTCAGGGCCGTGGACAAGGCGCGATCCACGGGTAATGAGAGAGTGGCCGTCACCGAGCGCGGCACGACCTTCGGCTACCACAACCTCGTGGTCGACATGCGCAGTTTCACCATGCTCGCCGAGGCGGGGCTGCACGGGATCTACGACGTGACGCACTCCCTGCAGCACCCGGGTGCCCTTGCGAAGGAGACCGGCGGTGATCGGCGCTTCGCGTTGCCCCTGGCGCAGGCGGCAGTGGCAGCGGGCGCCTGCGGGTTGTACATGGAGGCTCACCCGGACCCCGATCTGGCGCGGTGTGACCGCAAGACCCAGCTCACTCTGTCGGTCGCCGAGCAGATCATCTCGTCGACACTCACCTTGCGTCGTGCGACCCGCACCGCTGAGGTCGAAGCGTGAGCACGCTCGCGAGCGAATCCGCACCGACATCCAGAAGTCTCAGACTGGCTCGTCAGGTCCTCGAGATCGAGTCCGCGGCAATCGCCGGCCTGCTGGACCAGCTCGACGAAAGGTTCGACGAGGCGATCGAGCTGATTCGGCAGGCTCGTGGTCGAGTCATCTGCACCGGCATGGGAAAGAGCGGCCACGTCATGGGGAAGGTGGCGGCAACGCTCTCGTCGACCGGGACGCCTGCGCTTTTTGTACACCCGGCTGAGGCCATTCACGGTGATCTCGGCATGATCACCACCGGGGACGTCGTGCTCGCCGCGTCGTCGTCCGGAACCACCGAAGAGATCCTGGCGATGATGGCACCACTCGAGGAGCGTGCCGTTCCGACGATTGCCATCACCGGTAACCCACAGTCGCCGCTCGCTCAGAGAGCTCGCATCCATCTGCCAGCGGTCATCGACAAAGAGGCGTGCCCCCTCAACCTGGCGCCCACCGCATCGACCACGGCGACCCTGGCCCTGGGGGATGCGCTTGCCATGACGCTGCTCGCAGAGCATGGCTTCACTTCCGAAGACTTTGCGCACCTGCACCCCGGCGGCGATCTCGGCAGACGTCTGCGTCGTGTCGACACCCTCATGCACGTGGCCGAGTCCGTTCCTCGCGTCTCACCGTCAGCGCCGCTCAAGCAGGCGATCTCGGAGATGTCGCGTTGCGCACTCGGGATCGTGGGAGTTGTCGACGGCGATCGCCTGGTCGGGGTCTTCTCCGACGGAGACCTCAGGCGCCTCATGACCCGTGCCGAAGCGGCCGATTCAGGCTTCGTCGATCAGCCGATCGAGCGCCTGATGGTCACGTCACCCAAGACGTGTGCCCCGTCGGAGCGCGCGCAGGATGCGCTCAAGATGATGGAAGAGCACCGCATCACGACCCTGTTCGTAGTCGCCGAGGCCCCAGAGGGACAAGCCGGCAAGCTAGCCGGCGTCGTCCACATTCACGACCTGTGGGGCCAGCGCCGCATCGTCCGTCCGTAGATGGCAACCCTTCGGGTTGCTTGGGAGTTTGCCTTTGGCAAACTCCGGGAAGACTTCCAACGCTGTGGTGGAAGGATGTGAGGGACTCCGGACACCCAATTCACCCGTCATTCCGACGGAGTGCCGGTCGAGTAAATCGACCGCAGCGCGCTGTCTGTCGGCGCCCGCGACAGCCACCGAGCCATCGTGGTCGCGTGTTCGCAAGCGACGGGGAAGCGCCAGGACCGCTGCGAGCCAAGTGGGCCGCCGGCACACGGTCGAGACGACGAGTCTCACCCTCCTCGCACCTCCCATTCGGTGTCATTCCAACGGAGTGCCGGCCGAACAGATCGATCGCAGCGCGCTGTCTCACCGGCACGGAGGAGGAACCCCGACCGAGATGACGGTCTGGCCGTCGCATGACCGTCGTAGCGACACCCTTGCCCTCACCCCTGGCGGATCGAGACACCATCCGGTGGCCCGAGACCTGGCAGGATCCGCTCAGCTAGTTCGTCTCCGCCGAGACCCCAGCGGTCGAGAGATCGTCACCCGCCCGAGTGCCTTCACGCAGACGGCGCTGCTTCTCCTCGAACGCCGCCTTGATGTACGACACGAACAGCGGGTGGGGTGCGGTGGGTTTGGACCGGTACTCCGGATGGAACTGACACCCGAGGTACCAGGGGTGATCGCGCAGTTCCACCATCTCCACGAACTTGCCGTCCGGACTCAATCCCGAGATGACCAGGCCGTGCTCTTCGAGAGGCTCGAGGTACTTCTGGTTGACCTCGTAGCGGTGGCGATGGCGGTCGGAGATGTCTTCTTCACCGAAGATCTCGCGCGCCAAGGTGCCTTCTTTGACCTTGCACGGGTAGGCGCCGAGACGCATGGTGCCGCCCATTTCTTCCACGCCGAGGAGGTCGCGCAGCATGTAGATCACCGGCTCGGTGGTGTCGGCGTCGAACTCGGCCGACGTAGCACCTTCGATACCGCAGACGTTGCGCGCGAACTCGATGACCATGCACTGCATGCCGAGACAGATACCGAAACAGGGGACTTTCTTCTCGCGGGCGTAGCGAATCGCGGCGATCTTGCCTTCGCTGCCGCGGGTCCCGAAGCCGATCGGAACGAGAATGGCATGGACGTCGAAGATCTGCGTGGGCCACTTGCCGGTCTCGATCTGTTCGGCGTCGATGTAAACGAGCTGCACTTCCAGACCGTTGGCGATGCCGCCGTGGGTGAGAGCTTCGTTGAGCGATTTGTAGGCGTCCGGGAGCTCGACGTACTTGCCGACGATGCCAACCTTGACCGTGTCTTTCGGGTTCTTGATGCGGTCGACGAGCTCTTGCCACGGCTGGAGGTCGCGTTTGAGATGCGGCAGGTTGAGGAGGTCCAGAAGCGCCTCGTCCAGTCCCTCCTGGCAAAAAGACAGCGGCACCTCGTAGACGGTCTTGACATCGCGCGCAGCAACGACGGCATTGTGGTCGACGTTGCAGAACAGAGCGATCTTGCGCTTCATGTCTTCGGGTATGGGACGGTCGACGCGGCAGAGCAGAACGTCGGGTTGGATACCGATGGCGCGCAGCTCACGCACGGAGTGCTGGGTCGGTTTTGTCTTCAGCTCGTCGGCGGCCGCGATGTACGGAACCAGCGTCAGATGGATGTTGATCGCGTTGGTCCGGCCCAACTCCAGGCGGAGTTGTCGAATGGCCTCGAGGAACGGAAGGGACTCGATGTCGCCGACGGTTCCGCCGATCTCGACGATTACCGCGTCGACGCCGTCCCCGAGTCGCTTCATGGCGTCTTTGATCTCGTCGGTGACGTGGGGAATCACCTGCACCGTGTTGCCGAGATAGTCGCCACGCCGCTCCTTGTTGATGACCGATTCGTAGATCTTGCCCGTCGTGTAGTTGTGCAGCTTGCCGGTGAGGCACTCGGTGAAGCGCTCGTAGTGGCCCAGGTCGAGGTCCGTTTCGGCGCCGTCATCGGTCACGAAGACCTCGCCGTGCTGGTAGGGCGACATGGTGCCCGGATCGACGTTGACGTACGGATCCAGTTTCATCAGGTTGACCCGAAAACCGCGAGCCTCGAGGATCGCCCCCACCGAAGCTGCGGCCACGCCTTTCCCGAGTGACGACACGACGCCGCCGGTCACAAAGATGTACTTGGCCATGTCAGAGTCTCCGCCGTTCGGTTGTTGCGGTCCTCGTACTGAGGACGAGTGGGTCGGGTTGTGATTGGGAGGCGATCGTTGCGAGCGGCAAGTGCGAGATCCTGGACTCAGGCGCCATTTTGGGCCTCCAGGACCTTGGCCGCCCTGGTCAAGTCTTCCTGGGTATCGACTCCGAAGCCGTGGTGCTCGCCTATGAGCACTCGGATCGGAATACCGTTTTCCAGGGCTCTGAGCTGTTCCAAACGCTCGCTCTGTTCGTAGCGGCTGGGCGCAAGACGAGAGAGCGCCAGAAGCGTCTGTCGACGGTAACCGTAGATTCCGATGTGCCGCAGTCTCGGAGGTGGTGGTCCAGACGTAGAAGCTCCCTCGACGCGATATGGAATGGCGGCCCTGGAGAAGTAGAGCGCGTTTCCCTCCGAGTCGACGACGACCTTGACCTTCGCGGGGTCGTCGCTGTCTCCGGCATCTGCGGGTGATGCTGCGGTGACCATCTGATCGTCTGGATGTTGACGCATGTGGTCGGCGATTCGAGTCACCATTCTGGGGTCCAGCAGCGGCTCGTCGCCCTGGATGTTGATGATGGCCTCTTCGGTCCAGTTGCGCGCCGACCAGGCGATTCGATCGGTACCACTTGCAAGGTCCGTCGGAGTGATCTCGACCTCTCCTCCGAACCCCTCCACGGTCTCGACCACGCGTTGATCGTCGGTCAGAACGATCACCCGGTCGACTCGTTCAGCGGAGGTCGCTCGCTCATAGACATGCTGAATCATGGGGCGTCCCGCGAGCGGCAGGAGGACCTTGCCCGGCAGGCGCTGTGACGAATAGCGCGCTGGAATCGCACACACGACACGGACCTCTTCCTCAGGGGTGAGGTCGTGGCGATAGTTCGGGCTGGGGTTGCTTGCTGGCAGGTCCGCGGGGGGCACGGCCTAAGCTACTGCGCCCTCCGAGGGGCCGTCAATCGGCTCACCAGAACTCGGGCGTTTTCGAGCACGCCGAGATAGGCAGCGTCGCTCTCCAGTGGCGTGCCGTCGATCACTTGGCGCTCTCGAGGGTGGTCAGGTCGTTCGCGTACCTGTCGTCAGGAGAGTCAGCTCAGAGAGTGGCGCTAACCCGAGGGGCGCTCTCGGGCTGTGCGGT
>JANQPS010001187.1 GCA_028285365.1 Thermoanaerobaculia bacterium
CACCGTTGTTGCGCACGAGTGAGTTCGGGTGCTTGCCGACGTTGCGCAGCCAGGCTCCCCGGAGCACGTAGAAGTCCAGGTCGCCGTCGTTGTCGTAGTCCGCTTGGATGACGTTGATTCCGCCGTAGAGCTGGGCAAGCTGTGCCGACTCCGCGACGTCGACAAAAGTCCCGTCCCTCTCGTTGCGAAACAGGTGAGGCGAGTCCTCGATGTCGAAGGTGGTCGTGAGGATGTCGAGGTAGCCGTCGCCGGTGAAGTCGTCGACCACCGCACCGCCATACAGGTTGAACGAGTCGACTCCCAGCTGCGGAGCGACGTTGGCAAACTCGCGAAACGGCTGCTCGGCGCCGAAGGTGGCCGGCTCGATCAGGTGCTGGTCCGGGACCTGCGAGGGGTACTCGCCCAAGGTCATGTAGGCGATATTCATCAGCCACTGAGCCTTGAGAGCCATCGTCGAGCCAGGCTCGCTCAGACCGAGAACCTCCTCGAAGAGCTCGATCGCTCGACGCGAGCCGGTCGGGTCCTCGTGCACTCCCGAACCACGGATGGGCATGATGCAGCTCTCTCCGGTATGGCGGGTCGAGCAGTTGAGGGTCTCACCCCGGCGCATGTGCGCCATGCCGTATTCGAAGACCGTGATCCGACGCCACTCGGCCGGCAGCTCGTCGCCAAGCTCGCTCTGGAGCTCGTACGAAGCGCCCAGGTGTTCGAGCGCCTCGATTTCGTTGCCGAGTCGCAGCTCGGCCAACCCCAACTCCAGGTGACTCCGCCAGCGCTCGCCGATCTCCGCGTCGGCTCCGAGACTCTCATGGCGCTTGCGCTTGACCCGTGCTTCGAAGTCACCCAGCCAGAAGTTCTCGCGGTCGGTCTTCGCGACGATCTCTCGAAGCTCCGCAAGCATCTGGAAATGACTCTCGGGTTGAGGAAACCCAGGTTGACGAGTTTCAGGTTGACCTTGACGCTCGTCGGCTGCTGCCGCGTCGGACACCTGAGTTGGCGAGTCCGCGTCCTCAGCAGGGCTCTGAGCTCCTGATGGCGCCACACCCTGGCTCGCCAGCGAGTCCGTGAGCCGCAGTTCCGCCCCATCCGGCCCCGTCTCGACGGAGACACCGGGAGACTCGACTTCGCCGCGCAGGAGCAACACACCCGTCCCGACGATGACGAGCGTCACCACGGCTCCCGCGGGCAAGAGCCACTTGGCTCGCCGTCGGGTCTGAGCCGGCGCCGAGCCGGCCGAGCTCGCCACGGTCTTGCGACGAGCTCTCTTCTTGTTGCGCTTGCGCGCAGCCTTGGACACGCGGAAACCTTAACAAGCCTGCCGCAACCGGAGCGAGCCTCCCGCCAGGCTCCTTGTAGACTCACACCACACTCTCATCGAGTCCCGACTCGGCAACCTCGGTCAGTCCTCAATGCCTCCGATGTCGGCAACGTCACGTCACTCCCGTCCCCTGCTGATCATCATCGGCCTCGCAACGCTGTGGAGCCTCGCGCTGGCGAGCTCGCCTGCGCCTGCCCAGAGCCCCACGAGCCCATCTGGCGCCACCGTCAACGAGGTGCCAGAGTCGACGGCTGAGGCCCTCGAAGACCTCGACCGACGAGCAGCCGCCCAGCTTCGAGAGCTCGAGGCGAAGCCGGCGCTACGCACCGCGTTCCGTTTCGCAGACCGCCAGCGAGAGAGCGGCATCACATTCATGCACAAAGTGACCGACGACGCCGCGAAGTACTGGAAGCCCGTGCACTACGACCACGGCAACGGACTCAACGTCGCCGACGTGGACGGTGACGGGCTCCTCGATCTCTACTTCCTGACTCAGATCGGGTCCAACGAACTGTGGCGAAATCGCGGTGACGGCACCTTCGAGGACATCACTCGTCGGGCCGGAGTCGGCCTCGCGGAACGCATCAGCGTCGCCGCGACTTTCGTCGATCTCGACAACGACTCCGACCCGGACCTCTACGTCACCACGGTCCGCATGGGCAACGTCCTCTTCGAGAACCTCGGCAACGGCAGATTCCGGGATCGTACGGCGGCCTCTCGACTGGGCTACGTCGGTCACTCCTCGGCACCGGTTGCGTTCGACTACGACCGCGACGGCCAACTCGACATCTTCCTTCCCAACGTCGGGGTCTACACGGGAGACGCCGTGGGCACTGGCGGCTACTTCTGGGGACTGGGAGACGCGTTTCAAGGCCACCTCCACCCCGAGCGCACCGAGCGCAGCCGTCTCTACCGCAACCTCGGTGGCCTCCGCTTCGAAGACGTCACGGATTCCGTGGGTCTCGTTGACGAAACCTGGGTCGGCGACGCGGCGCTGGTGGACTGGAACGGTGACCTGTGGCCCGATCTCTACCTCCCCAACATGCAAGGCGACGACGCGTACTGGGAAAACGTCGAAGGACGCTTCGTCGAAAAGGCCGCTTCTATCTTTCCGAAGACGCCGTGGGGAAGTATGGGCATCAAGGTCTTCGACGCAGACAACGACGGCCGCCTCGATCTGCTCCTGACCGACATGCACTCCGACATGAGCGAAGAGGTCGGTCCCGAGCGCGAGCACCTCAAGTCGAGAATGTTGTGGGAAGAAGACGTCCTCCAGGGTGGCGACGACAACATCTTCGGAAACGCCTTCTTCCACAACCGCAGCCAGGCCGGGGAGCCGCTGAGCTTCGATGAGGCCTCGGACCGTTTTGGCCTCGAGAACTACTGGCCCTGGGGCGTCAGCACCGGCGACGTCAACGCAGACGGTTTCGAAGACGTCCTCATCATCTCGAGCATGAACTACCCCTACAGATACGGCATCAACTCGCTGAAGCTCAACGACCAGGGACGTCAGTTCGTCAGCGCGGAGATGGCTGTCGGACTCGAACCTCGTCGGGACCGCCAGATCAAGACTCCCTGGTTCGAGCTCGACTGCGAAGTCGAACCCGACGACAGTCACCCCCTCTGCGAAGAGCGCAGCGGGCGTCATCGTTTCGACGGGAGTCTCGGGAGCCGCACGGCCGCGATCTTCGATCTCGACGGCGACGGCGACCTCGACATCGTCACCGGTGAGTTCGGCGCTTCCCCTCAGGTTCTGGTCAGCGATCTCTCACAACGTCACGAGATCTCGACCCTCGAGGTCGAGCTCATCGGCACCAGGAGCTCACGCGAGGCTCTCGGCGCCGTCGTCCAGGTGCGGACCGGAGACCGCGTGCAGACGCGTCTCAACGACGGCAAGTCGGGCTACCTGTCGCAGAGCTCCCTACCTCTGTACTTCGGGCTCGGTGATGCCACCGTTGTCGACGAGGTTCGAGTCCTCTGGCCTTCTGGCGCCAAGAGCGTCCACGAGCTGGCCCCGAATCAGCGACGCGTGACGCTGCGCGAGCCCGCCACTCCGTAGCGACCCCAATCTCGGGGCCGAGCGACCTCACGTCTCTGGATTGCGCCACTCCCGATCGACGATGAGCCGGGCGCCGCGTCCGAAGGTCACATACGACCACGCCCATTGAACCAGCACCAGTGCCCGGTTGCGAAAGCTCGAGAGGTAGTAGATGTGGATCAGGAGCCACGCCGCCCAGGCAAGGAAGCCTCCCAGTCGAAGGCGTCCAGTCTCGACCACCGCCTTGCTCCGGCCGATGGTCGCCATCTGACCTTTGTCGACATAGCGGAACGGTCGCCGCTCCTTGCCTGCCAGCTCCGCTCGAATCAGCCGGCCGACGTAGCGCCCCGCCTGCATGGCGACCGGCGCAACTCCGGGCAGGACCGCGCCGGAGTCGTCTTCGGTCCGCGCGAGATCTCCCAGAGCAAACACCTCGGGGTGTCCAGCCACACTCAGATCAGCACCCACCGGCACCCGCCCCTGGCGATCGAGCTCTCCGCTGAGCGCACTGCCCAGCTCCGAGGCGTGGACTCCCGCGGCCCAGAGAACGGTTCGGGTTCGCAGCTTCTCGCCGTCGTTGCCGATGGTGATCGAATCTTCGGAGACGTCGGTCACCAGGCTTTCCGTCCACACCTGCGCCCCGAGCTCCTCCAGGTCGCGCGTCGCGCGAACGGCTGATGCCGCGCTGAAGGCCGCGAGAATCTGCGGCCCGGCCTCGATCAGTACCACCCTCGTTCGACGGGGATCGATACGTCTGAAGTCTTTGGTGAGAGTCGAGCGGCTGAGCTCCGCAATGGCGCCCGCCAACTCGACCCCGGTCGGGCCGCCACCGACGATCGCAAAGGTCAGAAGCTCTTTGCGAACCTCGGGATCCTCTTCGTTCTCGGCACTCTCGAAAGCCTGCAGCACACGGCGGCGGATCTCGGTGGCCTGAGACAAGGTCTTGAGCCCAGGAGCGTTGCTCTCCCATTCGTCGTGTCCGAAGTAGGCGTGGCGAGCCCCCGTGGCCACCACGAGATAGTCATACGACCAGCTCTGTCCGGTGGCCGACACCTGTTTGGCTTCGAGATCGATGCCGGTCACCGTGTCCTGGACGACGGATACTTTGCGAAAGCGGGAAAGGAGGCCGCGAATCGGCACCGCAATGTCGGCCGGGCTGAGTCCCGCCATCGCCACCTGATACAGCAGGGGCTGGAAGAGGTGGTGGTTGCTCCGGTCGATCAGCGTCACCGCGATCCGGCGATCACGCGCCAGGACCTTGGCAGCGTTGATTCCGGCAAACCCGCCTCCGATGATGACCACGCGCGTGGTGGCTCCGTCACTCACTCCACTCTTCCCTTCCGTACTTTGCAGTCGTCGACTCCCCGGGGGACGCCGAGCTCACCGTCGTCGCGAGGCACGTGCCTCAGTCACAGCCGAACGTCAGGCTGCGGTCGCCGTCGTGGATGACCAGACCCGGTCTGACCACGGGATAGGTCGTCTCGGCCGTTTCTCCGAAAGCAAGCGTCGGTCCGTCTCGCCTTGCCAGTCGCTCGGCGTCGAGTACGAGCGTCATGCGCGACGACGGCCGGCGCCGACGTTCTGGGAGAGACAAGAGGATTCGCGAGCCATCGAGGCGTACGTCACCCACGAGCTCTTTGACGCCCTCGTAGCGATCGAGCCGTGAGGCAATACGGCGGACGCCCACCTCGAACGGCTGCACGATTTCCGACTCCGAGGGGTTGCCATCGCCGTTGGCGTCGTTCCACAGGAACAGGTAGCGCCACCATCGGTCCGCACCGCTGATCCAACCGTCATCGTCGCTGTCGAGAGGCTGGAGCACCTCACAACGCTGGCGCCCCCAGCGAACTGGCGACACGTCCTCCACGTCGCTCGGTCGCTCCAGCGAGGTCGCGACCTCGAGATCACTCTCGGAGTCCGCCTCGGAGATGTCCACTGGAGCGGGGCTCATCGTCTCCGTCTTGTCCGTGTCGTCCGCACTCTCCGGCTTGCCGGGCTCACTCGAGTCCGTGGACGCAACATTGCTGGCCTGCGCCTCCGTGGACTCCTTGACCTCCTCTCTGGCGACAGCTGGGCGGGTCTCGGTCGGCTCGGAGTCTTCGGTTCTCGATTCGGCGCCAGCGGCAACTCGTCGCTCCACCTCCTCGAGCAGCTCCAGAGGAAGTCCCTCGAGTAGCGCCTCGGCTTCGAGCAGAAGCTCGACTGCGCGCTCGGCTCGCTCCCTCTGTTCGCGAGGGCTCTCCTCCTCCGACGCCTCTTGAGCCAGCAGGCACGGCGCACCGAGAAGGCTCGCGCACGCGAAGAGAACCATGAGAGCCACGTGGGCGGGAGAGCGGCGCGTCATCGTCGAGTGGTCATCCTGGCTAAGCCTCGGCAGACAATCTAGCAACCAACGTCATTCCCGTCAGGCCTTCCCGTCAGGCACTCGAGTCAGGCACTCTCGTCAGACGACCTCCACGAGGCGACCCTCGAGACTGACCGCCGAATCCATCGCAGACCTTGCACGGGCGCCGGCAGTGTTGGTATCAAGTGCGTTCTACAGCAAGGTCCACCGAACCGGCGTGTCGCGACCCGTGGCGTGCGGCCACGCTCGCGGCAGCTTCGAAGACCCGCAAGCTCAGCGAGGGAGACCCCCATGACGTGCTACTTCGTCGCCAATCTCCAGATC
>JANQPS010001192.1 GCA_028285365.1 Thermoanaerobaculia bacterium
CGGCACGGGCGCTACTGACTCCGCTGCCGAGCCACCAATCGAAAGAGGAGCCTTTCTCGGAGCCGCCCTCGCAGATCGCAATGGCCGCACGCTCGTCACCAGCCTGAGATCGGACGGTCCGGCCTACACCGCCGGACTGCTGCAGGGTGACCAGGTGATTGCGCTCGACGGCAGGCGCTTGACCGCCAAGGGCCTCGATGCGCGCCTCCGCCAGTTCGAGCCTGGAGACGCAGTCGAAGTCCATGTCCTGAGACAAGACCGCCTCAGAGCGTTCGAGATCGAGCTTGGGGGGCAGCCCCTCGGAAGTTGGAGCCTTCGGCTCATCGACGAGCCGAGCGCAGCTCAGGAAGAGGCACTGGACTCCTGGCTCGGAGCTAACGACGACGACTAGCGCCGTCGGTAGGATGGCGCTGATCAACGCAACTGCGAGCTTCTGTCCGACAGGAACACGCTCCTGAGCGCCGCCTGCATCGCCGCGTCGTCCCCGGCCCGGAGTTTGCCGAGAGGCAAACTCCGAAGCAACGCGTCAGCGTTGCCGCAGCGTGTCAGCGTTGCCAGACCGCGATTGCCGCCGCGAGATCTTCCAATGCGGTCCCGACCGACTTGAAGGTCGTCCGCTCTGCCGGAGTGCTGCGACCTGCGTGCCGTCCACTCGAGAGCTCGTGCAGATCAGCGCAGATATCGTCCGAAGAGAACACTCCGGCATCGATGGGCTGCAGTAGATCTCCTGCTTCGCTGAGTGCACCCTCACGCGTGTCGATGAAGACCGAGGAGTTGCTGATCGCCTCGTCGTCGGACTCGCGCATGTCGTAGGTGAAGCCACCGACCAGATCGAGATGCGACCCTTCACCGAGCCAGGCCCCGTGGACGAGCGGCTCGGTGGCAAACGTCGCGCAGCTGACGACGTCGGCCTGGCGGACACCTTGCTCCAATTCGACGACCCGCCGTGCCGAGAGGCCGCGCTCGACGAGTGAGTCGACCAGGCCCTGAGCCTTCTCCGGCGTCCGCCCCCAGACCAGGATCTCTCCAAACGAGCGCACGGCGCAGTGGGCGTCGATCAGGTACGGGGCCAGTCGGCCCGTGCCGACCATGAGAAGAGTGGCGGCATCCGGTCGAGACAAGTAGCTGGACGCGAGCGCCGACGCCGCGGCTGTCCGTCGCTGAGTGATCTCACCGCCGTCGAAGATCGCAAGCGGCTGACCGGTCGTCGCGTCGCTGAGGACATAACTCGCCTGAATGGTCTCGAGGCCGCGATCCGCGTTGCCCGGAAACAGTGTCGCCAGCTTCGTGCCGAGGAACTTGCCTGGTTGCCATGCCGGCATGATCAGCATGATCCCGTTGGCCTCTTCGCCCGGGGTCTCGATCGCGTGATGGTGACGCTGAGGTGTCACGCAGTCTCCCGAGAATGCCTCTCGCAGCGCTCCCAGAAGTGTCGGCCAGTCCAGAGCATCAGCTATCGCGCGAGCATCAAAAACCTGCACGTCTCAGACCTCGGCCAGCTGCGGACGGGTTCGACCCGCTTGCAGAGCCTCCTGGAGTGCAAATGCAAACTGGAGAACAGCGACGTCTTGCTGATGACGCCCCACGACCTGAAGCCCGACCGGCAGACCGTTCTCTGAGAATCCACACGGTACGGAGACCGCGGGCAGGCCCGTCAGGGTGATCACGTAACAACTCGCCATCCAGTCGATATAGGTCGCCATCTTCACGCCATTGATCTCACGAGCGAAGTCCTGCTCGACGGGAAACGGAAGAGCCTGAGCCACTGGCAGGAGGAGGAACTCGTACTTCTCGAGGAACTCGCGGAAGCGCTGATAGATGACCGTTCGACCGCGTTGGGCACGAGACAGCACCAGTGCGTTGAGTTTGAGCCCCTGCTCGATGTTCCAGACGACCGTGTCTTTGAGATCTTCACGATGGCGTTTGAGGTCTTTGTAGTGTTTGCCGGCAAACAGAGCGGCCCTCAGAACCTGGAACACTTCGTCGGCACCCGAGGTGTCGGGCGCAGCGGACTCGACCTGCACACCCATTTCGGCAAGCGTCGGCAGCACCGTGGAACACGTGTCGACGACCGCCTTCTCGAACGGATAGCCGCCAAACTCCGGGCTCCAGGCGACCACCGCACCTGCAAAGTCGGCATTCAGAAGGCGCTGGAACTGCTGCCCCGATTCAGCGATCGAGATCGGATCGCGATCGTCCGGCCCCGCCATGACCGACATCAGCAGCGCGATGTCTTCGACCGTACGGCCCATCGGACCGACGACCCCCAGCGACTCCCAGCCGTTCTCCTTCGGGAACTGGGGAACCCGGCCCGCGGAAGGACGGAATCCGACCACGTTGCAGAAGCTCGCCGGATTCCTGAGTGAGCCTCCCAAATCGCTGCCATCGGCGAGCGGCACCATGCCACAGGCGAGCGAAACCGCCGAGCCACCGCTCGAACCTCCGCAGGTCATCGCAGGATCGTACGGGTTGCGGGTCTCTCCAAAGACCGCGTTGAAAGTCTGCGACCCGGCTCCGAACTCTGGCGTGTTGGTCTTGCCCACGATGATCGCACCGGCTCGCTTGAGCCGAGCGACGTGGAGATCGTCTTCCGAGGGTACGAAGTTCTTGTAGATCGGTGACCCGTAGGTCGTGGTGATACCCCGGGTTCGAGCCAGGTCTTTGATCCCGATCGGCAACCCGAAGAGCGGACCTCGCTCGCTGGCTGCCCGGTTGTCGGCCAGCGAAGCCTCGGCGAGAGCGCGCTCGCCGACCAGAGTGCAGATCGCATTGACCTTGGGATTGACGCGCTCGATCTGATCGAGATGCGCCTGCATGATCTCGCGAGCCGAGACGTCTCGGGCACGCAGCAGGAGTGCCAGTTCGTTTGCACTCTTGAAACACAGTTCACTCACGACATTCCTCGCTCGAGTTCCACCGCGGCATCACTAGCCATGGCAATCGACGCTGGGGACTTCTCGAATGTCCGGCGTTGACGGTTCTTGCGGACCCCTGGGAAGGGCAGCGCGCGACCGTGGGCGACACAGTAGACCCCGGCCTCGAGGAGGTCGACGGCAAAAAGAGCTTCGGTGAGATTCTGCAGCGCGTCGGAGTGTTTCATCTCGAAGGGTCGCCACGCACCCGTGAGAATCACCGGGACCCGAAGCTCGCTCAGCTCCCGGTGTAAGAGAGTCCCCGTCCGATCGAGGGTGTCGGTACCGTGGAGAACCACGACTCCGCAGCAGGTTTCAGGGTCGAGCGCCTCCGCTCCGGCCAGCCTGACCGCGTCGACGATGCGAGTTCGATCGACATCGGTGAGCTCGAGACTGTCTTTGCTCATGAGCTCGTTGACCACGACCCGCGCGTCTTCGATCCGCAGCTCGCTCAACATGCGTTGCACGATGGTCTGCCGATTCGAGAGCTCCCCGGTGCTTTCGTCGTAGGTCTTCTCGATCGTGCCACCGGTGCTGATGAGCGTGATCCTGCGCATCACCCAAGTCTATGCAGAGTCGGTTGGTTATGCTCCCGGCCTGCCCGGCACCGCGTTCAGCTGCCTCACTCGATGACCAACTCCGAACCAACACCAAACACGGCAGCGACTGGCGCTGGCACCGGCTGGCGTGTCGTCGTCGCTTCTCTCGGGGCGTGGTGGCTGATCCTCACCGGACTACTCACTCGCATCCCGCAGATCTACGACAACGACTCCTACTACCACCTGGCGATCGCGCGCTGGTTTGGTCAGGTAGGCCCGCGAGGCGAGCTACCGTGGGCCCGCTTCAGCGCCATGCACGAGGGGTTCGGCGACAAAGAGATCCTGTTTCACCTGTTGATGGTGCCCTTCGCCTCGCTACCCGACCCTGTGCTCGGCGGTCAGGTGTTCCTGGCACTTCTGCTGGCCAGCATCTTCACGACCATGGGCGTCCTCACGCGACCGGTCGTCGGCTGGCTCGCGTTCCTGCTTCCCGCCGCGCTGCTGTTCGCGTCGACCGAAGTGGCCTGGCGCATGGTGCGACTGCGCCCCGAGCTGTTTGCGCTCCTGCTCTTTCTCTTGACCCTTTGGGCCATCGGCACGCGCCGGCTCCGTCTGCTGGTACCGATCGGCATCGCCTTCGCCACTGGCTACACCGCCTTCCATGCCTTCCTGGGACTGTGCGGCCTCCAGTTCCTCTTCCTTGGCCTCGCACGGCGACGCTGGTTGATCATGCTGCCGCTCTACGCCGCACTCGGGGTCGGGATCGGGCTCGTCCTGCATCCCCACTTTCCGGACAACCTCAGAATCTGGATTCTGCAGAGCTTCGACTTTTTCCAGGCCAAAGGCACCCTCGACGTCGGCACCGAGATCTTCCCCAACACCACCGACGTCACGCTCATGGTCAACATCGGATGGATGCTGCTCATGGCTGTGTTGTGGCGCTCGAGCGAGCCGACTGAAACAGGAGCGGATGCACGACGCAGTTTTGGGGATCTCGGAGACGCGTTCGGCGTCGCGGCCTGTGTCT
>JANQPS010001206.1 GCA_028285365.1 Thermoanaerobaculia bacterium
GATGCCCAACTGGGCGTTCAGCTCGGCGTCGCGGCCCTGAATCGCCAAACCGCGTCGGTAGGTGGTCTCGGCCTGGTCGCTGCGGCCCAGGAGTTCTTGGGTGTGCCCCAGGAGCGCCCAGGCATGGGCGAGCTGCGGCTCCTGACGAACGACCCTGCGCAAGCGCTCTTCACCCGCCACCAGGCTGCCAGCGGGAATCTCGACGAGCTCCGCGTAGCGCATCTCGTACCTCGGTTCGTGCGGAGCCTGCTCGAGAACCTGCGCCAGCACTCCCGCAGCTTCGTTGCTTCGTCCGACGTCGGCGAGGAGCCGCGCCCGCTCGATGTCGAGGTCCAGCGCCAGGGGTGTGCGCTCGACCGCCAGCTCCAGGAGCTCGATGGCCTCGGCCGTCTTGCCGCTCCCGTCGAGCGCTCGCGCCTGCAGCAGACGCAGCTCGGGATTCTCGGGCGCCAGGCCGATCGCCTTGTCGAGTGCGCTGACCGCCAGGTCGAGCTCTCCGCGCTCGAGATGGACGCTGGCCAAAAGGTGAAGAGCCTCCACGTTGGACCCGTCACGTTCCAGCACCGCATTCAGGATCTCCGCAGCTTCGTCGATCTGCTGTCTCAACAAGAGATGTTTGGCCCGACCGAGACGCTCGTGGAGATCGATGACGTCTCTGGGATTGAGTCGTGGACCATCACGCTCGACGTCGATGGCACTCGTGACGTAACCGAGAGCACGCAGACGAGCCACGGTCTCTGGATCTGCCGGAAGCGGTTTCGGGGCGGACTGTGTGGCTGCAAGGCCTTCGAGAGCCCGGCCCAGCTGCCGCGCTCGAGCCGTCTCCTTGGACGAGAGGTCCAGAGACTCGTCAGGATCCCGGTCGGTGCAGTACAGCTCCGGCTCGGTCCCCAAGATCAGCTTCCAGCAGCCCTGCCTGGCGACCCGCAGATCTGACCAGCCGTAGCTGAAGAGAGGCATCATCGACTCCGCAAACAGAACCCGGTCTGCCTGCGCGAGCAGACCGCGCTCGCTCGGGTCTTCGGCAAGCAGAGGACGGAGCGACACTCCGTCGTACGTGCGATCGTCCGTGCGCGCCGAAGACTCGACTCGCAGTTCGAGCAGATCGACGAGGGTCGGAGCCAGGTCGACCTGGCTCACCGGTACCGTCACCCGGCGTCCTCTGTCGACACCTGGCCCGCTCAAGAAGAACGGAATGTGCAACGTCGAGTCGTAGGCCAGGAGTCCGTGAGTGGCCTCGCCGTGCTCTCCCAGACTCTCACCGTGGTCCGCAAGGACGACGGTCCACGATTCGGAATTGCCATCGAGCCTTGGGTGATCGAGGAGCCGGTCGATCTGAGAGTCGACAAAACTCACCTCGCCCGCGTAGGGATCGGCGCTGAAGCGCTCTGAATACGGAGCGGGTGGCTCATAGGCGGCGTGAGGGTCGAACAGGTGAACCCAGAGGAAGAGCGGACGCTCGGGCGCCGCGTCCAGCCACGCCAAGGCCCGGTCGACGGTGGCGTCTGCTGTGCGCTCGGCCACCATTCGCAGTTGCCGCACCTTCCCGGTCGCCAGGTCGTCGTCGTAGTGCGCAAAACCTTGAGCGATGCCGTAGCGTTTCTCGAGCACCGCCGCCGAGACGAACGCCGCGGTCTCGTAGCCGTTGGCCGCAAACGTCTCGGCCAGCGTCACGTGCTGGTCGCCGAGCTGAAACGTGCCGTTGTTGCGCACTCCGTGATGGGCGGGATCGAGCCCCGTCATCATGCTGGCGTGAGTGGGCAGCGTGATCGGTGCAGTGGCGAACGCACGCTCGAAGAGCGTTCCCGAGCGCGCCAGCTCGTCGAGCCGCGGTGTCTGGGCGGCCCCGCCATAAACACCGAGCACGTCGGCCCGGGTGGTGTCGAGGGTGATCAGC
>JANQPS010001242.1 GCA_028285365.1 Thermoanaerobaculia bacterium
GTAGCTGCTCTTCCAGCGCCGCTGGCGCCAGCTCGATCAACGGATGGAAGAGCTCAGCCTGGTGCAGATCGCCATAACGCCAGGACTCGAGATCCGCACCCAGGACGAAGCGTACGTCCTCGACCGCGGCCGCCAAACTCTCGGCCAGCAGACCGCGAAGGTCTTCGTCTGGTAGCGCCCCACTCTCCAAACGGCTCAGCACGAGCTCGGCATCACCACCCCCGAGTCGTTTCGCGACTTCGGGATCTTCGACCTGGTGCCGGACGACCGCGGGCCTCAGGTAACGCCGCCACCAGATCTCGAAGAGAGCAGCTGCGGCCGACTCTTTCTCGAGACGAGCATCCCAGCCTTCCAAGAGACCGAGCGCCGACTCGACGTCCTTTTCTGTGTCACCACCTGAGCGTGGCGGATGCTTCTCGAGAATGGCGAGCATCCTCCGCGCGGGAATCGAGAGCACGTCAGCCTGCAGCGTCGCGGAGTCTTCGATCGACATCCCGGTCGTAGTGCTCAGAACCTCGGCGATCCGCTGATAGCGATACGGAACCGACCACTCGTAGCCGGTAGGGTGCTCGAATCCCGGTGGAAGGTTGAACTGATTGGCCGTAGCGACCCAGCCCCTCTCGGGATTGGCCTCCATCGGCAGCTCGTCCATGTCCCGGTAGCCAGCCCACTCGTAGCGTCCGTCACCTGGCACCGGCAGGAGGCCGTCCCAGTTGGGTCGAATCGGAGTCCGCCCGCCTGGCTTCCAGCCGATGTTTCCTTCGACGTCAGCGTAGACCTGATTCTCCGACGGCGCGCCCCATCGGTTCATCGCGGCCAAGAACTGGTCCCAGTTGCGCGCGCGCATGTACTCGATGCTGCCGAGATAGGGCGCCATCCCCGGCTCGAGCCACGCTGCCCGCAGCGCGTAGAGCTGTCCGGTCGTCGCCTCGCGATGGAGCACCGGCCCGTGCCTCGTGAACTCGAGCTCGACCGATACCGAAGGAGCATCCCGAACGAGCACCACGTCCTCGATCCGTTCGATCGGCTCCCAGTGCCCCTTGTAGAGGTAGAGACCCGGGTTCTCCGAATGGGTCTCGTACACGTAAAGGTCTTCCTGGTCGATACCGAAGATGGTCAGACCAAAAGCGATCTGGCCATTGTGGCCAATCGAGATGCCGGGCAAGGCCGGCTCACCGGCCCCGATCACATCCATGCCTCCGCCGCTGAGATGCACGATGTAGCGGAGCGAGGGAACCGCAAGAGCGCGATGGGGATCGTCCGCCAGTAAGGCCCGTCCCGTCGCGGTTCGTCCAGGAGCCACGGCCCAGTTGTTGCTGCCGAGCAGACCGCGCTCGAGCCAGCGCTGCCATCGACTCCAATCGTCGACTCGCGCGAGCCGGTCTTCGTTGGTCGTGTGCCCTGCCGCTAGCCGCTCGAAGGTCTGTTTGGACAACCCGCCGGCATTGGTACCGCGGTTGTACGTGCGCAGCACATCGAACGGAAACGTCGAGAGGTCCAAACCCTCAGGTATCTTCAGCTCGTGAGCCGGTTCCAGTCTCTCGAGCAGATCGATCCCTTCGAAGCCATGCTCCTTGAGGTGCAACGCACGCCGGACTTCTCCACGCACGTTGCGGAGCAGTCCATGGCTGCGAATCCCGACGACGCTCTCAGGCCGCCACTCCAGCGGCTCGTAGTCGAGCACACCAAACTCCGGTGGGAGCAGTTCCGGGTGCCGCTCGGTCAACTCGATGAATGCGTTGATCCCGTTGACGAACGCAGTGACGATGCGCTTGGTGTCCGAGGCGTACGCCAACCACTCGGTGTACATGTCGCCGCGGTACAGCAAGAGCCGCGCAGCCCGATCGTCTTCGACGAACTCGGCTCCGAAGACTTCCGCCAGCCGACCTTCGCCACGCCTCAGCCAAAGGTCCAGTTGCCAGAGACGATCGCGAGCCGCGTTGAATCCCTGAACGAAGAACAGATCGTCGAAGCCTTCGCTGTAGATGTGCGGAACACCCCAGCGATCCACCAGGATGGATGCCGGCTCCGCCAGTCCCTCGACGGTCCACTCGAGGCTGCGCTCTGGCGAGCTCGTCTGGGCTCCGAAAGCTGGTGGTCGAGAGCCTAGAGCTCCGAGGCCCACCAGGCCCGTCACCAGCACGATAGCCGCCGCCTGCGACCTTCGGCGGCTCTTTTGCCTGCATCGTTTC
>JANQPS010001258.1 GCA_028285365.1 Thermoanaerobaculia bacterium
CCGCACCTTCGAAGAGGGCTGGATCTCGACGGGGGACGTGGCGCACGTCGACGAAGAGGGATTCGTCTCCCTCCACGGTCGCAGCGACGACATGCTGAATCCCGGTGGGTTCAGCGTCTCGCCTCTGGAGATCGAGCGGGTTCTCGTGTCCCATCCCGCCGTGACCGAGGCGGCGTGTATCGGGGTGGACGATCCGCGGAACGTCGCCGGGTGCCTCGTGGAGGCACACGTCGTTTTGCAGGAGGCCGACACGCAGCCCTCGGGCGCCGAGCTCGCGCAGTGGGTCGCCGGTCAGCTGGAGCCGTACAAAGTGCCGTCCCGGTGGGTGTTCGCCACCGCGCTGCCACGGACTGCTTCCGGAAAGCTGTTGCGCGCGCGACTCCGGAACCCGACCGCACCGTCCTCTTCGTGAATCAGGGCATTGGCAGGTCGCGAGCCGACTCGCCAGCCATGGAGATGCGGCGAATCCGGCTCTCGTTCCCACCCCGCCCTGAATCCCGTCTCGCCTGATGCTGTTCAACTCCTTCGAGTTCGCGCTCTTCCTGCCCGTCGTGCTGGCGGCGTATTGGAGCTTGAGGAACGCGCCTCGATGGCAAAACGTGCTGCTGTTGGTCGCCAGCTACGTCTTCTACGGCTACTGGGATTGGCGCTTCCTGTCGCTCATCGGATTCTCGACCCTCGTCGACTACACGGTCGGAATCCAACTCCACGCCGAGTTGCAGCGGAGCGAGGGGCACAAGACGCGAGCCGCCCGGCGTTGGCTGCTCACCAGCCTCGTCTGCAACCTGGGCCTCCTCGGCTTCTTCAAGTACTTCAACTTCTTTTCGGGTTCGTTCAGCGCCCTTCTCGCGCAGGTCGGGGTCGAGGCCGATCCGTTCTACCTGAACATCGTCCTGCCCGTCGGCATCTCGTTCTACACGTTCCAGACGCTCAGCTACACGATCGACATCTATCGTGGGCAGATGAAGCCGACTCGGGACCTGGTGACGTTCGCCGTCTACGTCGCCTTCTTCCCTCAGCTGGTAGCGGGACCGATCGAGCGTGCCCGGGTCCTGCTGCCGCAGTTGATGGAGCGCCGGAAACTCGATTGGGTGCAGATGAGCGACGGCGCGCACCTGATCTTCTGGGGCCTCTTCAAGAAGGTCTTCGTCGCGGACAATCTGGCGCCGTACGTCAACCAGATCTTCGCTTCGCCCGACCCGACGACGTTCGAGGTCGTCGTGGCGGCGTACGCATTCGCGTTCCAGATATACTGCGACTTCTCGGGGTACAGCGACGTCGCGCGCGGGTGTGCCAAGTGCATGGGCATCGAGCTCATGGTGAACTTCCGGTACCCGTACGTGGCCACCAGCCCGAGCGACTTCTGGAGGCGCTGGCACATCAGCCTCTCCACGTGGCTCCGCGACTACCTCTACATTCCGCTCGGTGGCAACCGCATGGGCGGCTGGATGACGTATCGCAATCTGGCCCTCACGATGCTCCTCGGTGGCCTATGGCACGGCTCGACGTGGCTGTTCGTGGTCTGGGGCGCGTACCAGGGACTGCTCCTGATCGTGCACCGCCTGACGGCCGATCACCTCCCTCGTGCCCCGTCGGAAGGGTTCGGTGGCCGTTTGGCGACGTTCGTGAAGGTCGTGGTGCTCTTTCAGTTCGTGTGCGGTGGGTGGCTGATCTTCCGGGCCGAGTCGATCGGTCAGTTGTGGACGATGACGACCGCTCTGGTGGTCTGGACCGGCTCGATCGATTGGAGCGTCGCGTGGCCGCTCGTTCAGTTCGCGCTCCCGCTGTGCCTGTTGGAGGGGCTCCTCGGGCTCAGCAAGACGGACGAGTTGCATCGAGTGCGCTGGCTCCCCAGCTACGTGTTGGCGGCGATCTACGCCGTCTTGTTCTATCTGCTGGTCTTCCGTGGGGCCGCAGCGCAGACGTTCATCTACTTCCAGTTCTGATCATGTCCGCCTCCTCTGAATCCAACGGGTTCCCTCGACCCATCGGGTGGCTCGGTCTCGCGGTCGTGTTCGCGTGCACGCTCGAAGTCTCGGCACGGATCGACGACGCCTACACGTGGGGCGCTCCGTGGGTGGGCCCGTATTCCCACGCGGCGCTGGTGACCGTCGACTCCCTGGGTCGGCGCAATCGCCCCGGCTACCGATTCGAGAAATGGGTGATCAACTCCGACGGATTCCGGGGCCCCGAGCTCGCCGAGCAGGACCCGGGTCGGCTGCGCATCGGAGTCCTCGGCGCCTCCGAGACGTTCGGTCTGTTCGAGGGTGAGAACGGAGACTATCCGTCGCAGCTCCGAGCGATCCTGGATACCGTCGCGCCGGGTCGATACGAGGTGGTGAACCTCGGGATCGCGG
>JANQPS010001261.1 GCA_028285365.1 Thermoanaerobaculia bacterium
CTCCTTCGAGTCGTCCGTGAGCCTGTCTCCACCAGGGCCCCCTCACCAGGCACCGCCAAGCAGTCCAGGATAGCCGGGATCCGTCGGCCGCCGGGACGAGTCGAGGACCCGATCAAGCGCCGACGCGAATCTCGGAGAGGGATTCATGGAGTGGAAACTGCAACCAGTCTAGAACATCACCCTCTCGGAGGCTGGCCGAGCGGCAAGAGCTGCGTCGGCCAGACATCACTCACAGGCGAAGTTGGCCGCATCCCTCCAGTCTCCCTGACCATTCCACCGCGCCAACCGCGGGTAGGCGCACACGGGTCGCGTCCACGCGGTCGAGCCCTCGACGATTCGCTCACCGGGCAGCGTTTCGGGCGGCGTGCCCTCCTCCACCCATCGCTGCAACGCTTCGAAAGCGCCAAAGGTTGTGATCCCCGGCCCACCAAAACAGTGACCGAGGCCTGGAACGAGGAACAGACGGTAAAAGTCCTGGACCTGCGACGTCACCCTCTCGGACTCTTCGGCGCCGCTCGGAGCATCACTCGAACCACCGCCATGCTCATTCCGAGTGAAGTGATCGACCACATCGTTCCAGTAGCGCACTGATCCCAACGCAGAGATGTCCGCGTCACTCCAGCCGTGGTAGACGAGCAGCTTGCCTCCGGCATCGCGGAACGCTGCAAGATCCGGATCGGCTGCGTCCAGCTGCCCTCCCACCTTGTCCAACGCGTACTCGAGATCATGGTCGTAGTCGAAGGAGCGGAAGTCCCAGTCAGGATCTTCGAACACCATGTGTCTGAAGAAGCCTTCTCCAGCGAGCCAGTGCAGACTGCCGAACGGCTGCGACCCGGTCACCCAGAGAGCCCAGCCTCCCGGACTGGCTTCGCCGCCTGGCACCAGGCCGGGGAAGACCACTTCACCGCTCGAGTTGGTGACGCCAGACCAGATCTTCTCGACGGCAGCAACCTGCTTTGGTGACAAGCAGTGGTCGCCCGGTCCGCCGTCACAAGCCAGCTGGCGAGGATCAAAACGGCACTCTCGCGGATCGTCCAGCACTCCGTCGGCGATGCCGTCGAGCTCGTCACAGGCCTCGTTGACCGCCCGACCCAGGACCTCGACCTGTTTCGGCGAGATCCAACTCTCCTCATCGGCGAGAGTCGCTTGGGCGTACCAGAGATGCGCGCCCGCATAAAAGCGCGTCCAGTCGTTGGCGGGGTTGCCCACGAGGATTCCGTCGAAATCGGTGGGGTATCGCTGAGCCTCCATCAGACCCTGCTGCCCCCCTTTCGAACAACCGGTGTAGTAGGAGAACTCGGGAGGCCGGCCGTAGAAGAGCTCGACGACCTGCTTGGCGGCGACTGTCGTCAGGTGAAGGGCTCGATGACCGAAGTCGGCAACGAGCTCCGGACGACCGGAGGCCCACGAGGCGTCGAAAGGACGACCTGAGGACGCGTGCCCCGTGTCGGTGCTGGCCGTGGCAAACCCGGCACGCAGGGCAGGTGCCATCGACGCGTAGCTGATCGTGCCTGCCATGCCACCGTTGCCGACCCCGCGGTAGCGACCGTTCCACGAATCGGTCGGCAGCCAGACCTCGAACGCGATCTCTGGCTCGAGTGTGCCAACGACGCGGCAGAGCTGCGGTAGATCGCCAGGAACCTCGACTCCCTCGCCGAGCTCCAGGCCACCAGCCGCCACCACCGCGGCCAGTTCGACCGTCGCTTCCCCCATTCGATGCTGGAGCGCATCTGCAAGCTCTTCACAGGCGACAGGATCCACCGTTGCCGCGCTCTGCTCGGCTTCCCGTTCGTCTTCTCGAGAACAGCCGATGCCGATCAGACAGACGAGCACCCCCGCGGGTAGACAGGCGAGCCCTGGCCGGAGCGGTCCCGATCGGACTGCGTGTCCCGCTTTCGAACCGTGGAGTTGCGCGCGGCGCCGCTGCTCGTCTTGTCGTGCCTGATTCATCTTTCGACTGTATCGCTTGCACCTCGTGAGGCTCCCGCGGAACACCCCCACGTCGCAACCGTTCCGATCGATTCGCGAGACTCGATCACAGAGCCCTCGAGCGCTCGAAGACCTTCCGTTCGGCCCTACAGTCCTCTCCGAGTGGCCAACATCGTTAGGCTCGGTAGATGACTCGCAATCTCTCCGGTCGACACCTCATACGACGGCTATCGAAGCGAGGCCCTCTCGACAGCGGCCGACTCGCGCCCCTCGTCGTCGTGGTGCACCTAGCCTTGGGCGCGTGGGCAGTACCGGGTCAGCCAGCACGGAGTCAGGAGGTTTCGAGTCCGCCTGGAGAACAGACACCGAGCGATACCCGAAGCACACGCTCAGAAGCCGAGCGACTGAGTGCCTTGGCCGCGGACGTCACCGAGTCCCGCATCGGAGTCGCGAGCGCCGAGGAGGTCCGCGCGGCCGCTCGACAAGCCGCGCGCGCAGCGCTCCTCTTCAGCGAGCTCGACGAACAGGGCGGCGAGGCCAGAGCGCTCAGGACGCAGGGGGAGGCTCTTCTCTTCCTTGGCGAGCTGACCGAAGCCAACGCGCTCGCACGACGCGCCCACACCCTCGCCGTTGCCCTGGCGGACGACGCACTCGAGGCACAGATCGGGACGCTTCTCGGCGCGACTCAAATGGCTCTTGGCGATCTGGATGCCGCTCAGTCGACGCTCGAAGACGCTCTCGAGGTCCACAGACGGCAGCAAGACCTGGCGGCCCAGCGCGCAACGCTCCATGAGCTCTCGCTGACCCACAAGGCGAAGAGAGAGCTCCAGAAGGCTCTCGACTACCAGCTCGAATCGGCCGAGATTGCCCGCCGACTAAACCGCAAGCACGATCTTGCAGCCAGCCTGATCAACCTCGCCAGCCTGTACCAGTGGCTCGGGCAGGAGGCGCGTGGCAAGCGAGACGTGAGCACGGCACTGGAGCTTGCCGACGAGCTCGGCAACGAGCGGATGCAAGCCTGGGCACTCGAGGTGCTCGGCGATCTACATCGTCGCACCGGTGAGCTCGACGCTGCTGTCATCGCCTTCGAGAAGGGCCTGCAGCTGAGGGACAAACTGGGCGACCGTCGAAGCGCGGCCATGGTGCTCAACCGGCTCGGCTCGGCGCAGCTCGATGCCGGGCGAACAGCGAGTGCGCTCGAGTCGTACAGACGCGCCAACTCGATCGCCCGCGAGCTGCAAGACACCGTAGGCGTCGCCGCAACGCTCGGTGGCATCGGTGAAGCGCTCCTCTCGCTCGAGCGTTTCGCAGAAGCCCACTCGGCTTTCGCCGAGGAGGTCGACATCCATCAACGGGTCGGTCGTCGACGCAACCAGGCTGCCGGGCTCGCGAGCATGGCTCGAGCGAGCCTGGGGCTCGGTGAGCTCGAGCGGTCTTTGGCCGAATCACTCGACTCGCTCGAGCGTCTGG
>JANQPS010001265.1 GCA_028285365.1 Thermoanaerobaculia bacterium
TGTCCGCCTGATAGAGATCGCACAGGTCGGACTCCGCCTGCGACGCTCGAGCGAAGAACTGGAACTGCTCCTCGCCGTCGTTCGGGTCCACGGTGATGATCTCTACCTCGAGACCGACATCGGCATAGAGCTCGTTGAAGGCAGCCGCCTGGGCTTCCCCGGCGGCGGGCTCGTTGGTGCAGTAGCTGATCGACCCTGCTTCCAGCTGCGATCGGTACTCCTCGGAGACCCAGGTGGGGTCCACAGTGTTCGGGTCGCGCTCAGCCACCGTCGTGGTGGTATCCGGATCCGACGAGGAGGTCGTCGCGGTCGTGTCAGTGGGCTCGGTCGATGTCGTGTCGGAGTCCGACTCGCTGGTGGAACATGCTGCAAGCACCAACACGAAAGCGGTTGCGATCATCGCAACCCTCCACGGGGAGCGAGTTCGGTCTGCCTTGTCTCCGATTTTGCGAGTCATAGGGGTTCCTCTCTGATCGGCAAAGCTCGTGGCCTCTCAACCACGCGCAGCACACTAACTCGGCTGGAGTCAGATTGTCAACGAAAACGCAAAGATTGCTGACTAAATGTCCCGCAGGCGACGCAGCCGTTCGCCGTTCCACACACCACGTGGAAGTAGAGCTCGGCCTGGTTGGTGACGAGCGCCGCCTTGCGGTGTGACACCTTCCGGCCTTGGGGCGCAGCCGGGCAGCCGGTCTAGCTGCTGCGGTAGATCGTCACCGAAGAGGTGAACAGCTCGCGAGCGGCCGAACCTTGCTCGCGCGGCCCATACCCAGACGCCTTGACTCCGCCGAACGGCACATGTACGTCCGCTCCGACGGTCGCTGAGTTGACTCGCATCATGCCGGTTTCGATTCGCTCTTCGAACCGTCGGATCGCCTTCGCGTCCGATGTGAACAGACCGGCTGTCAGGCCGTACTCCGTTGCATTGCAGCGGGCGATCGCCGCGTCGAGCGTTTGCACGGGGTTGATCGAGACCACCGGGGCAAACACCTCGTTGCAGGAGAAGTAGTTGCGATCTGACACGTGCTCAAGAAGCGTTGGAGCCAGGATCGGCAACTCACCATCGACTCTGTATCCGCCCGACAAGACACGAGCACCCTCGGTCTCGGCGCGACCGATCGCCTCCAATGCAGCTGCCACGGCCCGCTCGTCGATCAGGGGGCCTATCTCGCATTCATCGTCTCGGGGGTCTCCCAGGCCCGCACGCTCGATCCTGGCCACAAGCTGTTCGCGGAACGCACCGTAGACCTCGTCCTGCACGAAGATCCGTCGAGTCGCCGTGCATTTCTGGCCGGCGTAACTGAACGCACCGACGAATGCAGCCTCCACTGCAGCGCTGATCTGTGCATCACGGAGTACGACCAGCGGGTTGTGCCCACCCATTTCGAGCTGGATCCGCTTCCCTGCCTCGCTTGCGACAGTGCGGAGCTGCCTACCTGCTTGGGTCGATCCGGTGAAGGACAGAACCCGCACCAACGGGTGTGAGGCGAGGGCCTGGCCAACAACCGCACCAGGTCCCGCAAGCACGTTCACGACGCCGGGGGGAAGTTCTGCGTCGTCGAGACACCTCGCCAGGTGCATGCCAGTGGACGGCGCCTGGGACGCAACCTTCAGAATGACAGTGTTGCCGTACGCCAGAGCTGGCGCCGTCTTCCATGCCGGGATCGCGAGCGGGAAGTTCCACGGCGTGATCAGGGCTGCGACACCGACGGGGCGACGTTCAACTGCCACGACCCCTGCTCCTGCCGCCTGCCGATACAAAGCCCCGGACTCGCTCATCGCCTGGCCCGCGTGAAACCTGAAGACCTCTGCAGCACGCGTAACCTCGGCCGAGGCCTCGCGGACTGGCTTGCCAACCTCGCCAACGATGCACTCGGTGATCGTCTCGTGGCGACCGTCGATGGCGTCGGCGACTGCATGGAGCCGCCTCGTTCTCACGGCCGGTGGGGTTCCGCGCCAACCGGGTGCCGCCGCAACGGCCGCCGCAACGGCGGCCTCGACATCCTGGCGACCTGCGCTGGCGACGACAGATGGAGGGCCGGCGGCATCGATGGGACTCGTGTTCTCGAATGTGGCGCCGTCGAGTGCCGACGTCCATCCGCCGCCGATGAAGAGGCGCTCGGCCTCGCCAGCTCCCGAAGCGCTGACGTGGGCGCTCACTTGACACCTACCGGGTGATTCCAGATGACCCGATGCTCCTCGCCGACGAATCCGGCGCATCGCGGGTAGTCAGCAAACGTATGGATGTTCCGCAGAGTCGACACCACCGGAGGCTCAGCCCAGCTCGACTCGAACTGGTCCAGGTCGGCGAAGGTCAGCACAACGAAGGCGTCGAAAGTAGGGGCCCCGCCTCCGTACTCCGCTTGGTGGACGTACGAGACGCCCCAATCCTCGACCCGCGTTGCGTTGGCGAGCTGCTCGGCCCAGACGCGGGTGCGTTGCTTGAACGCGGACGCGTCGGAGTCCGGCCTTGATCGAAGCATAACGACGGCCTTGACACCGGGCTGGTCGCTATGGAGCTGTGACACGGCTTCCTCCGTCATGTAGCCGTCGAGACGTGCCTCATCCAGGAAGAGTGGTTCATCGAGCTTGGCTCCTTCGAGGTAGGCCGGGTCGGCGAAGATGGCCTCGACATCGCCGAGTGTGTCGAACCACGACTCAACGACTCCCTCGCAGGCGACCGCCGGAAGCCCGGGAATCCACGGCAGCACTCGGTGGAGCTGCACGTATCTCCTCATCTGCGTCAACCTGGCAGCTATAGGGCCGTGGACTGTCCTCCAGTGGTAGTGGAACCTCTCGTCGGTGAGGTCGGGCCTCTTGAACACGAGCTCAACGAACTTGATCGGCTGATCGGTCATGTGTCGCCCCCTGATGGCGTCGATGCATCTGTGTGACCTCTTGGTAGGAAACGGTCGCGCGCGAAGTTGCGGCCGACTTCAAGGGTCGCGGAGCGCAGCGCGGCGATTTTCGCCAAGTCGCTGGCGGTCCACTGATAGAACGTCGCTCCCGCCTCGCCGAGGCCACGCAAGGTGGCCGATGGCCGATCTGACGTGGAGAGGTGTGGAAACACCTCGTCTGCGACTTGCGCCCAGGTTGCTGACCCGCCAAGGTCGACACACGCAAAGGGCCCGGTGCCCATCCACCTCGGAGCGAGTCCATCGCTGACTGCCGCATCTATCGCCGCGATCTCGGCGACTCCGTGATCCAGCAGCCAGAGAGCCTCTCGTAGCAGTGCGAGCTGAAGTCGATTCCACACGAAACCCGGGACATCAGCGTGCGCGACGATTGGCCTCTTGTCCATCTGCTCCACCGCGCGAGCTACCGATTCGATGGTCTCCATCGAGCTCTGGTCGCCGGCCACGACCTCAACGACTCCTGTGAGATCAGCCGGGAAGAGGAAGTGCAACCCGCAGAAGCGATCAGGTCGCAGCAGGTGTTCGGAGAGTCTCGAGATCCGCAGACCCGAGGTGTTGGAGGTAAGGATGGCATCGGGTCTCAGCCACGGCTCGATCGTCCGGAAGACCTGCTGTTTGACTCCGAGGTCTTCGGAGACTGACTCGCAGACCAGGTCGGCGTCCTCGAAGCTCGCAGCCTCGATCGGGCGAGGTTGGACGTCGCCGCCGGCAAGGGCTGCGGCTGCCTCAACTCGTGATGCCGTCCTGCCTGCGATGACGACATCTGCGCCAGCAAGGAGGAAGGATCTAGCTATCCCTGGCGCCATGCGGCCGCTGCCGACGACGGTGACCCGACCGCCATTCATGGGTGTGAAGTCCGGGCCGTGGCGGTCGACACGGGCGCTCCGGCAGCGCGGGCGCTCCGATAGGCGGCCTCGAGGACCTCGACAACCCGGGCACCAAGCGCTCCGCTTGCGCACGCTACGTCGTCTCCCGCTGCTGCGTCGAGCAGGCCCAGTGCGGGCCCGTCGCCGCGATAGTCACCCGATCCAGCCGGGAGTGGCGGACGGATGTGCTGTCCATGCGGTCGAAAGAGGACGAGGTCGTCTCGTCCGTAGTCGATGTGGAGTTGTCCCTTCGAGCCGACGAGGATGATGCTTATCTGGTCTCGGCTTCCGTTGAAACCAAGGTGAGACGACGAGCCATGGATGGCGCCCACTGCTCCGCCGTCGAAGCGAACCGACAGCGCGGTGTGCAGTTCGATGGTCTCGGCGGGTGGACTCATTCGACCGGACACGTCGGCGACTCGGAGATCAGTTAGCCAAAGCAGGATCGCGAGCGCGTGAGTGAGCTGGGCATGGCCATATCCCCCGCCGGCTAGGGATGGTTCGTTCCATGTATCGGTGTGTGGGGGGAAGGCTGTCGACGACCCCGGGTACACGGAGCCTCCCGAAAGCAGCTCGCGTGCGGTCGAGTGCATGGTGAGAGACACGCTCTCGATCTCGCCGATCCCTGGCGATCGAAGGAGATCGAACGCAAGGCGTGTCATGGGCATGAAGTTGAAACCGTACGAGACGAGGAGTTGGAGATCCTTCCTCTTCGCAAGCTCTACCAGGTCCCATGCGTCAGCTGAACTGAGCGTGAACGGTTTCTCACACAACACGTGGGCGCCTGCGTGAAGTGCCGCAGCGGTGTGCTCGGCATGGAGGGCGGGGGGGCTGGCGACGATACAGACATCGATGCCAGCCCGAAGGATGTCGCGGTAGTTCTCGCTTGCGATCCGGAACCCCCAGCGAGTCGCGATCGACGTCAACTCCTGGTCGCCCAATCGACAGACACCGACAAGCTCAACCCGTTCTGGTACCTCGGCCAGCGCAGGGAGGTGCATTGCATCGACCCACGATCCGGCCCCGATGACACCGAGCCTGAGCGGGGCGTCAGTGCTGCCGTTCGACGTCGTCGACACCGGCGGAACGGTCACGGCGAACCAGTGCTTCCCCTCGACCCAATGGCCGTGAACCCCTGCCGTCGGCTACTCGAAGTCGGCAAGCGCCCTGGTGAGTGCGGGGAGCCCGTCCGGCACTGGGGAACGGGTCGCGCACTCGGCGCCGGAGGCGGTTGGGTTCGGCTGCTGAAGTGCACTCTCACGACGCAAGATCGTATCCCAAATCTTGTTCTTGGTCAACCATCTTGTAGGTCTGCTAGTCGTGCCAGAACTGCGTCGGCAGCGGCGACAGCGGTCTCGACATGCCACGGCTCGGTCGCGAGCGACGTGAGAAAGAGGCCGCGAGGGGCACAGAAGACTCCCCGCCGCAGCATCCCAAGGTGGAAGGCTTCGGCCATGTCACGTGACGCGGTGAGCACGGAGTCGGCATCCTGGAGGCTTGCGGCAGTGAAGTGGAGGTTCACCATCGACCCGACGCGGGTGACCTGGGCTACGACGCCTGACCGCTCGATAGCCTTCTGGAGACCTCCTTCGAGCTGGGTCGCGGTGCTCTCGAGGCGTCCATAGGCGTCGGC
>JANQPS010001266.1 GCA_028285365.1 Thermoanaerobaculia bacterium
GACCGTGGAGCGGCTCGAGAGCGAGCTGCCGATCGGCATCGAGCTCGATGTGGTTCTCGATCAGGCCTCGATCGTGGATCGGAAGGTTCAGGACTTCGCCAGCAACCTGATTCAGGCGGTGGCCATCGTGCTGCTCGTGATGCTGGTGAGTCTCGGATTGCGCACGGGCCTCGTCGTGGCCTCACTGATTCCGTCGGCAATCCTCATCGCCCTGCTCCTGATGCCTTTGGTGGGCGTTGGCATCGATCAGATGTCGCTCGCCGCGCTGATCATCGCGCTGGGTCTGCTGGTCGACAATGCCATCGTCATGTCCGAGAGCATCCTGGTGCAGATGAGAGAGGGCAAGCCGGCTCTCGAAGCCGCGGTGAGCTCGTCAAAAGAGCTGCGCATGTCTCTTCTCGTGTCGTCGCTGACGACCGCGGCAGCGTTTCTGCCGATCTTCCTGGCCGAGTCGGCCGTCGGTGAGTACACGGGCTCGCTCTTCAAGGTCGTTACGCTGACCCTCCTGGCCTCCTGGGTGATGGCGCTGACCCTCATACCTCTTCTTTGCGTGCTGTTCCTCAAGGTCAAGCACGGTCAGGCCGAAGACGAGAATGTGTTCGGTGGTGGCTTCTACTCCGGCTATCGATCGCTGTTGATCACAGGACTCAAGTTTCCGCTACTGGCGCTTCTCGGTGTCGGTGTGACGTTCTTCCTGGCGATGCAGCTGTTCGCGCTCGTCCCGGTCATCTTCTTTCCCGACAACGATCGCGCGACGTTCACGGCCACGCTCAACATGCCGACGGGGACTCCTCTGGCCGCTACCGAAGACATGGTCTTCGATGTCGAGCGTTTCATCACCGAGGAACTGCTCGTGGACGAGGACGTGGCGTTCGACGAAGGAGCGCCCCCCGGGGTGATCGACTTCACGAGCTTCATCGGTGACAGCGCACCGATGTTCGTGCTCGGCTTCACCGGGTCTCAGGTTTCCCCCGAATACGCCGTCATCGTGATCAACAGCAACGACTGGGGACGTCAGGGGCAGCTCATCGAACGTCTGCGTGACTACTGCTCGACGATCCCGGGTCTGGAGGCCACCGTAGAGCCGATCTCCTCTGGCCCGGGTGGTGGTGCGCCGGTCGAGGTGAGGATTGCTGCCCGAGACCTGGACCGCGTCTTCGAACTCGCGGAGCAGGTGAAGTCCGGAGCTCGCGAGATCGCCGGCACGCTCAACGTGCGCGACACGTGGGGCGCCAGGTCCAAGAAGCTGCTCATGAAGATCGACGAGGCGCGCGCTCAGCGGGCGGGAGTGACTCATCAAGACGTGGCGACGTCGCTGCAGACCAACTTCAGTGGCCTCGAGACGACCACCTATCGCGAAGGCGAAGATCTGATCCCGGTGATGCTCCGCTCGGGAGAAGCTGGTGAACCTCCCCTGGGGAGCGTGAACGTCTTCTCTCAGTCGACCGGACGCTCGGTGCCCGCCGATCAGGTGGCCGAGCTCGAGCTCGTCTGGCAGCCGGCCAAGATCCTGCGACGTGATCGCCTCCGGACGATCACGGTTCAGGCTGATCTGTTGGGCGACGTCACCGCGGCTGAGGTCAACGCGCAACTGGTGCCCTGGCTCGAAGAGGCGTCAGCCTCGTGGGGACAAAGCGAATCCTGGTCGCTCGGCGGAGAGTCGGAAGACTCCGAACAGGCGAATCAGTCGATCGCCGACAAGCTGCCGATAGCAGGGCTGCTGATCGTTTTCCTGCTGGTGTTTCAGTTCAACTCTCTGCGCAAGCCGGTGATCATCCTGGCCACCGTACCGCTGGCGTTCATCGGCGTCGCCGTTGGCCTTTTTGTCATGCGGTCGTACTTCGGCTTCATGACGCTGTTGGGGGTGATTTCGCTGGCCGGCATCGTCATCAACAACGCGATCGTTCTGCTCGATCGCATCGAGCTCGAGCAGAGCGAGCTGGGCCGCAGCGCGCAAGATGCGATCGTCGAAGCAGCCCAGCGCCGTCTGCGCCCGATCCTGCTGACGACGTTTACGACGCTGGGCGGCATGATTCCGCTCTACCTGGGTGGAGGTCCCATGTTCGAGCCCATGGCGGTCGCGATCATGTTCGGACTGGTGGTGTCTACAGGGCTCACTCTCGGCGTGGTGCCGGTGCTCTACGCCCTGTTTTATCGCGTACGCTTTCGGGACTATCGCTACGCCGCCCAATCCTGAGCAGAAACTTCCTATCGAATCGTTTCTGGGCAAGCCGCGCTCGACGCGCCTGCGCAAGCTGTTGTTCCGTGTCCATCTGTGGTCCGGTCTGGCTGCCGGTCTCTGCATCGTTGCCATCAGCCTGAGCGGCAGCGTTCTCGTCTTTCGCAACGAGCTGCGCGCGCGGTTCGATCCGCAGCCGAGACACGTCGAGGCCATAGGAGCGCGCCTCGACGGCGCGGCTCTCGTCGAGGCTGGTCGCCAGGCCTTCCCGGATGCCGAGATCGAGCTGGACTACCTGCCTGACGATCCGACGTTGGCCGGGTCGCTGCTGGTGGAGAGCCGGGGACGACAGCGCCAGATCTTGATCGATCCGTACAGCGGGGCGATCCTTGGCAACGCGCTGCCGTTCGGTTGGCGCGCGACGACCTGGTTGCTGGAACTGCACGACAACTTGCTGGCCGGTGAGCGGGGGCGACTGGTCAACGGGGTGGGAGCCGTCACGCTGAGCGTGCTGGCTGCCACCGGCCTCCTGATCTGGTGGCCGGGGCGCGGCCGCTGGCGACGGGCTCTGGGAATTCGATGGCGTGCCTCGTGGCGCAGCCGGATCTGGAGTCTGCACGGTGCTCTTGG
>JANQPS010001273.1 GCA_028285365.1 Thermoanaerobaculia bacterium
CGTCCGCCCCGCGTCACTGGCTCCGCAGCCTGCCGAACGACCTGCGAATCGCCTCGAGAAGCCTGCGAAGGGCCCCGGCGCTTTCGATCACCGCCGTTGTGGTTCTAGCCCTCGGCATTGGTTCGATTACGACGATCTTCTCGCTGCTGAACGCCGTCGTTCTCGATCCGCTTCCCTACCGCCAGCCAGAGCGCCTCGGCATCGTCACGGTCGACGCCTTCGGTGGCACCAACTTTCCGCTCGTGACCGACTCCAACCTCATCGACTTCTCCGAGGCCTCGGGCACGCTCGACGCCGTCGAGTCGTATGCGTTGATGAAGCTCCTGCTCGAGGCGGGCGAGCGCACCCACCTCGTGACGGTCACGTCCGCAACCCCGGGCCTTCTTCGAATGCTCGGCATTCGCGTGGCTCATGGCCGGGACTTCAGAGAGCAAGGCGATGTCGGCGAGACGGGACCCGGCAACGTCATCCTGAGCCACCATCTCTGGACCAGCCTCTTTGCCGCCGATCCCGGTGTCGTCGGTACCACAGTGCGCGTGAGCGGCAAGGAGGTTCAGGTCGTCGGCATTCTGCCGCCAGACTTCAGACTCCTCACAAGGCCCGGACTCAGGGAACACTCCGACCTGCTCGTGGCCCGGCGACGTCCCACCGAGCGCGCCATCCTCTTCAGACGACAGGCACTCGTACGGCTCACCGACGGCCAGACCTTCGAGTCGGCGAGCAGCGAGCTCAACGCCATCGCCGATCGGGGACGAGAGATCGACCGCGCACTCAATCAAGAGGGAGAAGCCCACTACCGCGTTCTGCCGCTGCATGAGAGCCTGGTGGGCAATGCGCGTCCCGCTCTCCTCGGAGTGCTGCTCGCCGGGGCCCTTCTCCTCACCTTGGTCTGCGCCTGCGTGGCCCACCTGCTGCTCGTGCGCGGCCTGCAGCGTCAGTCGGACTGGGCCTTGCGTAGCGCTCTGGGCGCCAGTCACGCCAGGCTTCTGAGCTACGGCCTCGCTGAAAGCGTCACCCTGGCAACCCTTGGCGGCATGATCGGGTTGGTCGTCGCAAAACTCTCGCTCGGGGCAACTCCGCTCCTGCCCGGACTGGAGCTTCCACGCCTCGACCAGGTGGCTTTGAGCCAAAAGGCGCTCGTCTTTTGCCTCGTCACCACGACATTTGTGGCCATCGCCTGCGGCCTCGTTCCAGCCTGGGTCTCGAGCCGTGCCGGCGCGCGATGGCTTCGCGACCGGCGCGCGGTAGCGACGCCGAGCTCGTCACGGGTGACCGGGATCCTCGTCGGAGGCCAGATCGCCTTCGCCGTCACGCTGCTGGTCGCCGCCGGCGCGCTGTTCGCTTCTCTGGACAACCTGACCCGGGTGCCACTCGGATTCGAGGTCGACGATCTGGTCACTTTCGACTTCTCCCTCAACCAGGACCTTGCCCGAGACTCTGAAGCCCGCCTGCAGTTCAACCGGGAGTTCCTCGACTGGCTCCGCTCACAACCCGACATCGACAGCGCCTCACTCGTCAACACCCTGCCATTTGCCGGTGGACAGAACCTCGCGAGCTTCTCGACAGACGACGCCACGGAGGCCAGCTTCGGTGAGAAGACCGCCAGCTTCCACCGAATCCTGCCTACCTACTTCGAGACCCTCGAGATACCGCTGCTGGAAGGTCGAGACTTCGACACTCGCGACACCGACGAGGCTGCTTACGTCGCCATCGTCAGCGACCAGCTCGCCAAGACTGGTTGGCCAAACGAGAGCGCGATCGGCAAGCAACTCTTGATCGAGTTCGCCGCCGAGAACGGCACGGAGCGCCGGCCAGCCGAGATCGTCGGGGTGGTCGGCGACATCCGCGAGACGGATCTGTCTTCGAGTCAGCTGCCGCAGGTCTACCTGCCCTACTGGCCAACCAGCTGGGCCCAGGACTACGTCGTGAGAACGCGTACCCGGCCGGAACAGCTCGCCCGCCGGCTGGACGACCAGCTGAGGTCCCTGGGCCCTGGCATCGTGCTCGACGACCGAGAGCCTCTGGCCGCAGCCGTGCGGGCGACGACCGCCAGACAACGGCTTGCCCTCGCGCTCATCGCCACTTTCGCCTCGATGTCCTTGATCATTTCTTCTCTCGGGCTCTACGGAGTACTGGCCGCCACAGTCCGGCAACGCACCCCGGAAATTGGTGTGCGAATTGCTCTCGGCGCCAGTGTCACCAAGATCCTGGGCACGGTCGCTCTGCAGGGACTCCGACTCGTAGCCTGGGGAGCCACTCTGGGTCTGTTGGTGGCACTGGCCCTTTCGAGTCTCTTGAGCGCCCAATGGAGCGGGCTCGAGATGACGAGGCCCCAGGTTCTCTTGGCCACTGTAGGCATTCTCGCGACCGCCGCGATCCTCGCCTGCGCCGGCCCGGCCTATCGCGCCGTCCGGATAGCGCCCAGCGAAGCTCTACGCTCGGAGTAGGATCGCTCCTACCGACGACGCTTCACACGCCTCCTGGAGGAGAGAACCGGTGACGGGCAACTGGGCATCCCTAACTCCGTCCTCGCGGTCGAGACTCCTGACGGTACTCGCCGCCTTGACGACCGTTTGTCTCACTGTGGCCTGCCGCGAGGCCGAGCCGAGCTCGTCTGCCGAAGAAGATCCGGCCTACCTTGCCGTGATCGTCGCCGTCTTCGCACACCCCGACGACGAAATCGTCGCCGGGCCCGCGCTCAGCCGCTATGCCTGGGAAGGCCATGAGGTCCATCTGATCCACCTCACGTCCGGTCAGATCGGAGACGCCAACACCGACATCCCACGGGGGGAGGTTCTTGGCGCCGCCCGCGAGGTCGAAGCTCGGTGTTCCGCCGAATCACTCGGCATTCAGGAGCCGATCATGCTCGGCTTCATGGACGGCAACATCGCCACGTGGGCAGACCTCCCCAGGATTCGCGCGGCCTTGCGTGCCGAGCTGCACCGCCTCCAGCCCGACGTGATCATCACCTGGGGACCGGACGGTCTGAGCGGACACACCGACCATCGCATCGCCTCGTCTCTGGCCACCGAGGTCTTTCAAGAGACCTGGGGTGAGATCCCGCCACCGTCCAAGCTCTACTATGCAGCCAGGCCGGCTATGTCCGAGAGTCAGCCAGCAACTGCGATGGGAGACCGCGCAACGGTCAGCCCCAGCTTGATCACCACGGTCATCGAAGCGCCAGACTTTGCAGACTGGACCCACGAGGCCATGCACTGCCATCAGACGCAGTGGAACCCGCGAGTGACGGTCGACCGGCTGTTCGAATCGATCCAGGGCCTATCAGAGGGACGCATCAGCTTCCGACTCGCCGGCAGCCGGGTCGGTTATCCGGCCAGCGGCTCGGTCGAATCCGACCTGCTCGAGCGCATCGACCTCTGACACTGGGCCCGCCCCTTCAGGCAGCGCGCGACGTCGGACCCCCCGAGCCTTCACGCTCGATCCCTCTGTTTCAGCCCAGCTACAGTCCGAGGTCACGATACGAGGCGTCCGAGTCCAGATGGGTGCCCCACACCCGGCTCGATCCCTGATGATCGTCGCTCGAGAAACTCAGTCTCTCACCGATACCGAGATCGACCTCGCCAACCTCCGCAAACGACTCGAGAAAGATCTCTCGGTCCAGGCGCCCTCCCCCGGCCTCGAGGCTGTGCCTGAGCATCTCGACGAACAGGCGCGCCGCCAGATACCCCTCCAACGACACGAAGCCGGGCGACTCGGCCGGAAAGTAGCGCCGAAGCTGCGCGCGATAGCGCTCCACTCCCACCAGCGTCGACTCGTAGTGCGGAACCACCTGGGTCACGACGACACCGTCCGCATAGCCAGGACCCAACTCTCGAAGCTCTTCCGCGAGCGCTCGACTGCCGACAAACGAGAGGTTCGCGAACACGAGGTCTCGTCCAGCGTCTTCCAGGTCCCGTATGAAGGCCGCAGCGGACCGGTAGGTCGCCACGATCACGATCGCCTCCAGATCGGGAAACTGCTGGAGCACACCCTGGACCGCGGCGCGGACGTCGATCGTGTTGCGGCGATAGCCGAGTCGGGGGACCTCACCCGAGTGGCCGCGAGACCGCAAGGCCTCGACCACGCCGCTGTAGCCCTCATCACCAAAACTGTCGTCCTGGGCGAAGACCCCGATCCGATCGGGAGCCACGCCGCGAGTCTCCACGAAGTGTCGGATGATCGCGCGAGTCTCTTCCGCGTAGCTGGCACGGAAGTGAAAGACCTGCGGCGTCGGCGGGTCGAGCCTCAACAGGGCCGCTCCAGTGAACGGCGCGATGAACGGGACGTCCTGCTGCATGACGAGTGGCAGAGCCACTTCGGCGGTCGGCGTCCCGACGTTGCCGAGGATCGCAAACACGTCGTGCTGCTCCAGGAGATCGGTCATGTTGGCGACCGTGCGACCGGGAGAGTAGGCATCGTCCAAAGCGATCAGACGGAGCTCACGACCGGCAAGACCTCCGGCTTCGTTGATCTCGCGAAAGTGGGTCTCGATACCCACCTGCATGCCACGGCCGAGCTCGCGCGAAGGACCCGAGAAGGCGGCGCTCATTCCCACGCGAATCTCCCCCGACGCATCTTCACCGCCGCGCCCCGAACCGGAACTGCGCCCTCGCTGGTCCACAGCCATGTCGGACTGACTCGCGCGCCATCCCCACACTCCCATCGGAAGGAGTGTGAGAGCGGCTGCGACCGCGCCCAGCAGCTTGAAGCGATTCAATACGACTCTGTCGGCCGAGCCTCGGGGAGACGCGGTCGTCGATACACCGGATTGGCCCCCTTTTGCCACGCTCTCAGCGAGTGACACAGCCGAGCTCGCACCGGGGTCGGCGTTGTCGGCCGCCTCGGCCAATGCGGCAAGCATCTCGTCCGTGCTCTGATACCGATCGTCCGGATCACGCTGCATGGCCTTGAGCACGACCTCGGAGAGCCTGGGGTGCTTCTCGCTCAGGGAGGCATCGATCTCCGGTCCGTCAAAGAGCTGTTTGGCGAGGATCGAGGGTGGCGTATCACCCTCGTAGGGTTTACAACCCGTCAGCAGAAAGCAGAGCACGGCGCCTAGCGCATAGATGTCGGAACGAGCGTCCGCAGCCGCCGACTCCTCGATCTGCTCAGGAGCGATGAATGCCGGGGTGCCCATGAGCATGCCGCTTTGCGTCAGGCGAGTGTTCGCTCCATCTTCGACGGTCCGAGCGATTCCGAAGTCGAGGACCTTGACGCGTTCAACCTCACCCCGACCTCCGGTGACGAAGATGTTGTCCGGCTTGAGGTCACGGTGAACGAGGCCCCGTCGGTGAGCCGCACCGACGCCGGCGCACACCTGCTCGATCAGTTCGAGCGCCCTGTCGACCGGCAATCCTTCGCTGATTGGGACGAGGTCCTTGAGCGACTGCCCCTCGAGGTACTCCATCACCATGAAGAAGTGACCGTCTTCGGTGTTGCCGAAGTCGATGATGCTCACGACGTTGGGGTGATTGAGCTGGCTCGCGAGTTTGGCTTCCTGAAAGAAGCGTTGGACCATCGACGCGGTCGAGACGAGGTGTGGCAGCAGAGTCTTGACGGCGACCGGTCTCTCGAGGGTGATCTGAGTCGCTCGGTAGACGACTCCCATTCCCCCGGCGGCGAGGCGCTCTTCGATCCGGTACGAGCCTTTGAGCACCTGACCGGGCTGGAGTTCTGCGTCCATGGGCGCACGGACCAGCGTCGCGCCGTCCACGTCGCAGACGTCACCTTCCGGAAACTCCTTGTTGCAGAGGGGGCAGTACTTCACGATTCTCGTCCATCCACGGAGGCTCTACGGGCCCCTGCCTCTTCCTGCGGAGATCGGCCCCGTTTTGCTTCACGGCTGGGCGGCACCACGCCCCTTGGTGCTGCGAGTTCCTGGCCGGATCCGGCCATCCTGGCTCTTGGTGCGGACGAGCGCACTCAGGTGAAATCGACCCAGTAGGGCGCCTCGGCGCTCGCGAACGCCGCGAGCCGTTCCATGGGGCCACGAACCGCAAAGGCCATGTCGTCCCCGGTCCTCTCGAAGCCCAGAGACTCTAGAGCCCGCTCCACCGAAACCCCGGCATCGACGACGCTCATGGCGAAGCAGCCGTGCGACACGAAGTGCTCCGCCAAGTGCCGCAGGATGTGTTCACGCTCGTCCTCCTCGGCCTCCGCGAGAGCCATCATCTGAACCTGGCCCACAGGTCGCAATCGGTGATCGTCGATGGCTAGCCCCACGACGTACCAACCGACGAGCGCCTGGCGACCGTTACCGAGTGAATAGAGAAAGAGGCCAGATGCTGGGCCAACCCCCGGCGAGAGATACTGGCTGCGAACGCTGGCACCGAGTCCAAAAGCGACCGAGTGAGCGCCGCAGATCCACGACTCGAGCGCGCTCAGCTGGTCTTCGTCTATCAGTTGCACAGCCTCTTCATGATCGCTCTCTTCATGATCGCTCTCTTGATGATCGCCCTCTTCGTGAGCGCCGGTCTCAGAAGTCTCGACGCTCAGAGACCGCCACTCGAGAGGGTCCTCGAGCGGAGCCAGCGGGTCACGATCCAGTCGTCGACTCCAGATGGGGCTGCCTTGAAAGTGCAGCACGCCCCAGTCCGAGATGTCGTCGAAGGTCGCCTGTACCGTGGGTGCGCCAGCGTGTCCGAGCTGGAAGGTCGAGAAGATCAGGTCCCCACCCCGATCCTCGAAGACGGCTCGGTTGATGCCCTCGAGAATCCAGCGGCCGAGCCCGCGCCGTCTGTGGTGAGCGGACACGCTCAGCATCGAGACGTAGAAGCACCGAAGCTTTTCGCCGGCTACGAAAAGCACTCGCTCCATCGCTACTTCGAAACCGACCGGGGCTCCTCGTTCATCGAGAGCCATGACGCCGAGCCAGTCCTGGGCTGGAAGATAGCGAGGAAGCGACGTGTCATCGAAAACCAGGCGCGTCTCTCCCTGATAGTCGAGCTGCCATGCCTCGTCGACCATGGCGAGCAGCGCCTGGACATCGAGTTCGTCCGAAGGACCGACCTCGATCAGCTGGTAACCGTCGTCGCGTCGATCGATCGTGCGCACTCACCCATCTCCCGTCGTGATCCTCTCGAGTCGCCGCAGGGCGGCAGCCCGAGCCGAGATTGCAGTCTGACACGGTGCTCGCAACCGAAGCGAAGCAGCCTCATGATCGGCCCAGGCACCAAAGAAGTCCTATTCGACGGCCCATTGGCCCAAGAACAGAATAATATTAGGTAGAAGGGAAACATGACCAAAGATCCTTCCGTACCAGGAGCTCATTGTGGACGAAACTGATCGAAAGATCCTGGAATGCCTTCAATCCAACGCACGCTGCACCAACGCCGACATTGCCCGGTGCGTCGACATGGCTCCATCGGCGGTCTTGGAGCGCATCAGAAAGCTGGAGCGTCGGGGAATCTTGAAGGGTTACGAAGCACGCATAGATCCCGAGACCGTTGGCCTCGGACTGCTGGCCTTCCTGTTCGTCAAGGCGGAAGGTGGACCCGCCGAGCTCGGAATGGGTCAACGCCTGGCAGAGCTCGAGGACGTGCTGGAAGTGCACCACATCGCGGGCGAGGACTGCTTCATCCTCAAGGTGCGCGCCTCTTCGCCCAAAGGTCTGCGCCGCTTCCTGACCGAGAAGCTGGCCAACGTCGGCGCCATTCAGTCGACCCGATCGACGATCGTGCTCGACACGGTCAAAGAGTCCTTTCAGCTGCCTCTGGACGGCGCACGCGAACCCTGAGCGCAGCGACAACACGATGCCGGGCCAACCCAGGACCCGGCCTCGCCGACACGAGGTACGAGCCATGCGAGAAGATCTGAGACAGGCCGTCAGAACACTCATCCGAGCGCGTAGCACGACCTTGAGCGTGTCGGCGATCCTGGCACTGGGCATTGCCGCGACCGTTGCAACGCTGACCCTGGCGGACTCGGTCCTGGTCAGACCGCTGCCCTATCCGGAGAGCGAGCGTCTGGTCACGATCTATGAGCAAAACCTCGAGGCGAGGGTCGAGCGCATGCTGCTCTCCTACCCGAACTTCAGAGAGCTGGTCGAGCGCGACTCCCTGGAACGAGTCGCCGCATACCAGGCGTTCAACTCTCTCACCCTGACCGGCGCCGACGAGTCGATTCGCGTTCAGTCCAACTTCGTCTCTCAGGAGTACTTCTCGCTCGTCGGCGCACCGCTCGCCATCGGGAGCTTTTTTGGTCCCGAGGCCCATTCCGGACCGATGGCCCAGCGGTCGGTGGTCATCAGCTGGATCCTGTGGCAACAGCACCTGGGCGCCGATCCCGACATCGTCGGCAAGTCCCTCGAGCTGAACGGCGCGAGCTTCGAGGTGACCGGGGTCGTCGACCGTGGCTGGATCGACCTTCCCTCTGCAGGCAGCCCGACCGAAGTCTGGCTACCCCTCGAGACCTATCCCATGCTCGGGTTCGACTGGTCGATCATCGAACGACGCACAACGCGCTTCCTGGCGATCGCCGCGCGACTCGAAGAAGGCACCAGTCTCGAATCGGCGCAGGGTGAGCTGAGCACTCATGCGCAACGCCTTCAGTCGCAGTACCCCGAGGCCCACGGCGGCTACGACCTCGCCGTCCAGTCGTTTACCCAGTTCCAGGCGGAGCCGTTCAAGCCGGGAATCCTCGCTCTGCTGGGAGGCGCCTTCTTCGTGCTGCTCATCGGCAGCGCCAATGCGTCCAACCTGATGCTGGTGCGCGCGACGAGTCGCCAGTCTGAACTGGCCGTTCACTTGGCGTTGGGAGCGGAGCGTCGCCATCTGGTGCGTCGTTTGACCCTCGAAGGAGTGTTCATCGCGGGACTAGCCGGCGTCCTCGGCATCGGGGCCGGCTTTCTGCTGCTCAGGCTGTTGCTGACCGTGAGCCCGGTCGTGCTCCCGGACAACATCGTGCTGCAGCCGAGCGCGCAGGTCGTTGTGGTCACGCTAGCTATCGCCATCATCATCGGTGCCGTCCTCGGAGTCGTGACGTCGGCAACCGTTTCGCTGACGACCTTGGGAACGACGCTTCGCTCTGAAGGGCGAACCCTCTCACGCTCCGGCGAGACCTGGCGAAGGGCCCTCATCGTGGTCGAAGTCGCGTGCGCGGTCACCCTGCTGTTCGGCGGGCTCCTCATGGTCCAGAGCTTCCGCAACCTGTCCGGCCAGCCAACCGGCTTCGATCCCGAGCAACTCCTGACTCTCAAGACGACACTGCCGGTCACCGAGTACGACTCTCCCGAGAAGCAGGCCACGTTCGTACGCGACCTCCGGACTCAGATCAAATCTCTCCCAGGCGTCGACGACGCCATCGTCTGGTCACGCTCGATGCCGTCCCAGGCCACTTGGTATCGAAGTTTTGCGGTCACGGGCAAGCCCCTGAGCTCGCAAGACGAAGCTCACGCCGCGCGCACCCACTTCGTGAGCGCTGGCGCCATCGAGCAACTCGGCATTCGCCTGCTCGAGGGGCGCACCCTCGACGAGAGAGACACGGCCGACTCCCTACCTGCCGTGGTCATCAGCGAAAGTACACGCAAGGCGCTGTTCCCCAACGAAGATCCGATCGGTCAGAGCGTGCACCGCTGGAACTCCGCTCAAAGCCCCGCGGAAGAGATCCACTACACCATCGTGGGTGTCGTTGCCGATGCACGACTCGCGGGACGTGCGCGAGCCTCCTTGCCCACCTCGGACGTCTACTATTCGTTTGCCCAGTCGGCGAACCCGGAGCTGAATCTCCTCGTGCGCACGAACGGTGACCCGACGTCGCTCACGAGCCTCTTGCGCTCAGAGGTCCGTGCTCTCGACCCGGCACTTCCCCTCTACGACGTCATGACGATGGAAGAGCGCATGGGTCTGGAAACCGAGCAGTCACGCTTCACCGCCTTCCTCTCAGCGGCCTTCGCCGCCATCTCGGCACTCCTGGCCAGTCTCGGTCTCTACAGCGTGCTGGCAACCTTCGCTCAGGCGCATCGGCGCGAGATCGGACTGCGCATGGCCCTGGGAGGACAGCGACGACAGATCGTTTCCTGGATGGGCAGGCAGACCCTCGCGATCCTGGGACTCGGATTGACCGTCGGCCTGGTCGCGTCGCTGGCCCTGAGCCGACTGCTCGAGGGCAGCCTCTACGGCGTGACGGCCTGGGACCCTGTCCTACTCCTCACCGTGACTCTCGGAGCTGGAGTGGTCGCCGTGCTCGGATCCCTCTTGCCGTTGGTCAGGGCCGCCCGCGTCTGTCCTGCGATCGCGCTCCGCGCCCGCTGAGACGTGGGCAGGGGCCCACTGGAGCTGACGACCTCGGGCTCACGAGTCCCTGAGTCGGATGTGGCCTGACTCAGAGATCGAGCCGCCAGATCTCGAAGTCGAGCGCGGGGCCGAACTCGTCGGTTGGCCACGACTCGAGGAGCCGGTAGCCCTCGCGCGCATACAGCTTGCGCGCCGCGATCAACTGGCTGGTGGTCTCGAGAACGATGCGCTCATACCCGCAAGAGCGCGCGAACTCCGTGCAGACACCGACGAGCCGCGGCCCGAGTCCCAATCCGCGAGCCTGCGGCTCCAGCAGGAGGAGACGCAGTTGAGCGACCTGCGGCTCGCGCTCGACCAGCGCAACGGAGCCGACGCGCTCACCTTCGTGCTCGGCAATCCACGCTCGCTCGCGCTGCGGGTCGAACGACTCCAGGAATGATGTGACCACCTTTGCGACCTGAGCCTCGAAGCGCCCGTCGAAGCCGTACTCCTCGCCGTAGAGCACGGCATGGCGCTCCAAGATCCAGCCCATGTCGCCGGCGCGATGCTCTCGCAGCCGGCACGCCGCCGTGGTCACACGTCAGTCGACGCGCTTCATCGTGAAGGTGCGCTTCGAAGCGGGTCCGCCGTCGTTCCAACCGATCGACTCGCTGACATACGAGTCAGGACCGGTGATCATCATGTGCCCTTCGTGGGCATGGGCGTCTTTGGCGGGGTCGAGGTTCGCGCCACCGTTGAACTCCCATTTCAGCTGACCAGGCTCGCCGGTCGCCTTGAACTTCATCTTCGGAGAATTGCCGATCGCGCAGTAGTGCGTCATCAGCAAATCGTCTCCGTCCAGGTGATAGACGCTGAACATCTCGTGCGGCTTGCCCGGGGAGAAAGTCTGCACCACCGAATGGCCGGCCGAGCGCACTTCGTAGACGATCTCTGTTTCGCGAGCCTCCCCGCCGTCGGCGGCCACGGTGCCTTTCCACGTGCCAGCCATGGCCTTGAGGACCTCGAAAGCAGAGTGAGCATCGTGAGCGCGAATTGCACTCTCGTCGGCAGAGTTGGCGACTAGTCCCTGAGCAGTCAGGAAAACGAGCAAGAGCACGGGCAACAGACGCTTCATGGCGACCCCTCTCTGTGGTTTGGCCGTGGTTCCGGATCTCGTTCAGAGATCTGGTTCCACCCTGTTATTCCTACAACGTTGTGCGCGCGATGTGTTGTGCGAGCGACATGTTGTGCGAGCGATATGAGGAAAAGAGAGTACCAGAGGGACCTTCGGGCAGCCTTCGGCTCACTTCCGTCGCGCTCGCACGCACACGAAGCCCGGGCGTCGCATGAGCCTCTCGTAGCGCACCGGATCGGCCTTCGCGAACTCCTGGGTCGGCAGCGGTTCCACGAAACGCTCGAGCTCGAAGCCGGCATCGACCACCGAATTGATGACCTCGGACAAGGGCCGCCGATACGAAGGCACCTCGACGTCGAGTCCGAATCCGGTCCAGACACAGCTCACCTGTTCGGTCTCGAAGTAACGCTCCGTCTTGAAGTACTCGGCGTCGAACGACGGATGGCCACACGAAAAGACCACCACACCACCTGGCCGCAAGAGGCTGCGAAACTGTTTCAGGACGCGACGCCAGTCTTCGAGATAGTCCATCGCCAGCGACGCCAGCACGACGTCGAGCTCGGCGGGCCCCAAGAAGCTCAGGTCGCCTTCGAGATTGGCCACGTGCAGGGCGACCTGCGGGCCGACCCGGGCTCGCGCGAGCTCGAGCATGCGCGGGCTGGCATCGACACCGACGACGCTGGCGCCCCGTCCGATCAGCCAGGCAGTGACGACTCCTGGCCCGCAGCCAGCATCGAGCACGCGCAGGCCTCGAGGATCCGGCAGTAGCGACAGCGTCGCTGGCCTCTCGTAGTAGGCGTTGTGCGGTTTCGTCTCGACGCGCTCCGAGTAGGCATCGGCGAGGCGTTGGTAGGCGTCGAGGGCCAGCGGTGCGTTGGTCTTCACGGACTTCACGGTCCTCTTCAGAAGAGGGGGTGCGTAACCAGTTGAAGCGAAGCTCGAGCCCGAAACGCGCCTGAAGCGGAGCCCCCGGACTCTCGAAGCGCGGATCGGAGAACCCGTCACCCAGGATCTCACTGGCTTCACCCAGGGCGCCAAACGTGGAGTACTCGCGATCGAAGACGTTGGTGATGTCGAGACTGAGGTTCACGCGAGTGCCGATGACGACACGTGTCGTCACGTCGGCCACGAACGCACCGGGCACTTCGGGCAGGAGATTCCCTTCGTCGCCACGCGCAAAACGGCCGGAGTCGTAGCGCGCCCGCCCACCGAGCCAGAACCGTCCGAGACGAGCAGAAACCCCAGCTCGCCACTGGTGTCGCGGCACCCCTGGGATCAGATCACCACTCTCGACCGGTATCTCGCCGTCGACGGCCAGAGGGTGCGCGGGACTCGAGATGACGAGATCGGTTCCGAACGTGGCCTCGACGAAGGTATACGACGCGTCCCAGCGCCAGTTCGGCGACACGCCCCGCGCCGACAGCTCGAGACCCCGCCGCCGGGTCTTGTCGATATTGCGGAAGAAACCCGCACTCGTCGCAGCACCACTCGACACGAAGACGATGTCGTCGCGCGTGTCGCTGGCAAATCCCGCTGCGCTCATCGACACTCGGCCCCAACGCGCCCGCACGCCCAGCTCGCCGCCCCGAGTCACGACCTGTTCGAGAGGGGGATCCGAGACGAACGCGTTGGGCAGCCGACACGGATCTTCCGGATCCGCGCAGGTCAATTCGACCGGGGTGGGTACCCGCGAGCTCTCGGAGAGATTGGCGAAGAGCTGCATCGACGACCGGGTGCTGTCACTCGAGACATCCCAGACGAGACCTACGGACGGCAAGAGCCGGTTGAACTCGTGATCGCCATCGAGACTCGTTCCGAGCTGATCATCGAGCACGATCGAGCTCCAGCCGTAACGCGCCTGTAGCAGCCACGAGAGCCTCGGTTTCGGCGAGTGGAGCCACGAGACGAAAGCGGATCGATGTTCGGTCTCGACCTCGACTCCCACCTCCGAACCGGGGAGTAGCTGTCCGGCACCAAGCGTCGTTCGCGACGGCAACAACACCGCCAGCTCGCTCTCCGAGACGAAGTCCGCTTCGCCGCGATCCCACGACACTCCCAGCAGCAGTCGGCCGCCAGCGCCACTCCCACCGCCACTCCCAAACACCGAGCGGCTCATCTGCGCCGAGAATCCCAGACTCTGCTGCTCGGTCAGACTCGAGTTGTTGACCGCGTTGAAGTCATCGTCATCGTCGTCATCATCGTCATCGCGATCATCATCGTGGTCGT
>JANQPS010001277.1 GCA_028285365.1 Thermoanaerobaculia bacterium
CATGCTCAGTTCTCTTTCTCGTGTCTTTCCCGAAGGAGCCGTCGTCGCCGTGCTGGCTGGACTGTCCATCCTTCTCACGCCTCTCTCTCACGCAGCAGAGCCTGCGAGCGACCTCTCGACTACCGCTGGTGGCCAGAGCGTCATCTTCAGCAGCAGCTTCGAGACCGGCAACACCAATGCCTGGGCACTCGTCATTGGCGATCCCAGACCGATGCTCGACCCCATCGGAAACCTGGCCGTGGATCTCGGCACCATTCTCTCCATCACATTGACGGCCAGTGACCCCACGGACGACCCGCTCAGCTTCTCCGTCTCCCCGCTGCCCCTCCCGACCGGAGCCACGCTCGACAGCGCGAGTGGCGCCTTCACCTTCCAGCCCGGAGCGGCCCAGGTCGGACAGCACGTCCTGACCTTCACCGTCTCCGACGGTCAGTTCACCGACTCGGAGACCGTCATCCTGACCGTCAACGGCCCCCCAAAAGGCGGCCAGACCGGACTCACCGGTCGCGTGCTCGACGCCAACGATGCCGCCGTCGGCACCATGACACCCATCGTCGGGGTCACCGTCTCGCTGCTCGGCACCGGTTTCTCCACCACGACCGACGCCAGCGGCAACTTCACCCTCGTGGGCACTCCCTCAGGCGACCGAGTGCTCGACCTCGACACCGCGACCGCGGCACCCGCACCTGACGGCTCCCCTTATGCCGGTTTTCGCGAGAACTACTTCCTGATCGACGGCGTCACCAACGTCGTCGAACGGCCGCTCTTCTTGCCACGCCTCGACATGGGCAGCGAAACCCAGGTCGACCCGGAGCAGACCACCATCGTCGACAACCCGGAGCTGGGAGCCACGCTCACCCTCGTACCCCACTCGGCCAAGAACCCCGACGGATCGGACTTCGACGGCGTCATCACCATCTCCGAGGTGCCACGCGAGTTTGCGCCGGCGGAGCTTCCCTCCGAGCTCGACCCGGGTCTCTTGATCACCATCCAACCGGTCGGAGTCACCTTCGATCCGCCTGCACCACTGACGTTTCCAGACGTCGACGGTTTGCCGCCGGGAGCCCTCGTCGACCTGTGGTCTCTCGATCCCGATCGCGGAGTCTTCGTGGTCGTTGGCACCGGCGAAGCCCAGGGCGACGGAACCATCCAGACCATCGGTGGTGGCGTCCGAGCCGCCGACTGGCACACCGTCCTTCCACAACCACCCAGAGTCAAATCCAGTGACGACGAGGACCCCGAGTGCGACGGGTGCTGTGACCCTGCCTCCTGCTCCTCCGGGTCCTCGGTGGTGCTCCGCACCGGAGAGCTCACGGAAGAGGTGACGCTGCCTGCCTATCGGTCACAGGGCCAGGAGCGCGCGGCGAGCCTGCGCTACAGCTCGCTGCGCGCCCACCCGACCAAGCTCATGCCGCTCGACGTGACGGTGCCCGCTGCCGGACCGGTGCCTCCACTGATGTCGTACCGCGTGCGCGTCGGAGGAGTCGAACAGGATGAGCCCGTGTTCGTCGACACCAGTGTGCTCGATCAGGGTGGTGCCTCGGGCCCGATCGTGATCGGTGATCCGGAGTATCGAATCTCGGCCTTCTACGACGCGTCGGACCTTCCGACCGGCGTCTATCCGATCTCGGTGAGGACCACCAGCCACTTCCCCAACTCGAACGTCTCGACCGATCCCGAAGACGAGATCGTCCTGGTCAACGACCGGGGTAGTGCTTTCGGGGCCGGTTGGGGAATGCAGGGCTTGCAGCGCATCTACGAGCAGGACGACGGCACCCTCCTGCTCGTCGACGGCGACGGCATCGCTCGACGCTTCTCGGTGAGCTTCGCTCCCGATCTGACAGGTTGGATGGAAGAGCTCAACTACCCGGACGGCAGCTTTCGGGCGGCGGAGTGGGTGGTGGCTCCCGACGGCCTCTCGGTGACCCAGATCGAGTTCAACGCCTTTGGTCTCTCGACCTTCATCTCACCCTTCGACTTCTATGGCGAAGCCCTTTTTCGTATCCGAGTGAACACCGACTTCGACGACGACATCATCGGCCTCGTCCTGGGCTATCAGCGTCCGGTGCTCAGCGCCGGCGATCCAGAGAACGACATGGGCTTCATCCTGTTCGACTGGAAGCAGACCTCGCAGGACCTCTTCTGCGGAACTCGACCTGAAGGCACTCGTCTTCTCCAGATCCTCGGTGACATTCCTTCCGGCGACGCCACCTGCGTCTTCACCGCTCACCCGCCACCACCAGGTCAAGCTCGCGTCCTGGGAACCGACTTCGGAGACGGCCGCGGCTGGCAGGACGAGACCGAGCACGAAATCCGAGTCGTCTACGAACGCAACCGCATCCAGATCGACGTCGACGGTGAGCCGGTCTACGACGTCTCCGGCATCTTCCCCGAAGGCAGGATCGGCTTCTACAACCACTCCCAGCTAGACGTCACCTACTCGGTCTCCTACCCCACCAACATCACTGTACTAGAGGGCCCACCCGGAGACGTGACGACAATCACACGCAACCCGGACGCAACCTTCACGCGTGCCTTTCCTGACGGCACGACGATCGACTTCGATGCCGCTGGCCTCATGACGACGCTCACCGACCGCAACGGCAACGCGACCAACTATGGCTATGACATCAGCGGCAGGCTGACGACGATCACCGATCCGATAGGGCTCGAGACCACACTGAACTACGCCGGCGGAACGCTCGACACCATCACCGACCCGGCCGGTCGTGTTACCGAGTTCATCCACGACGGCAACGGAAACCTGGTCGACATCTCCTACCCCGACGGCACCACCCGCTCCTTCGACTACGACCACGAGCACCGACTGATCTCGCAAGTCGACCAGCGCGGACTGGAGACCAACTACGAGTTCGACTTCTTGGGCCGCCTCGAACGTTCCCTCCTGCCCGACGGCGCCGAGCGCTCGACGAGGAACGTGCAGGGAGTCGGAGTCGTCGACACGAGTGGAGGACTCGGCAGCGAGGGCAACCCGGCACCGGTGATTTTTCCCGAGTCGGCGATCTCGACGTTTACGGACGGCGAGGGACGAACGGTCTCGATGGCCGGCGACCGGTTCGGTCAGGCCGCCGAGACCACGGACTCCGCGGGCTTGGTGACGATCCGAGAGTTCGCTCCCGAAGGGCCACGCACCCGCGAAGAGCTACCCAGTGGGCACGTCCGAACGGCGACCTACGACGAGCTCGGCAATCGACTCTCAGTAACCGACGAGGAAATCGCCGGCACGTTTACCTTTACCTACGAGCAGAGCCTTCAACAGCTCGAGACGTTTACCGATCCGTTCGGGAACACAACGACAATGACCCACGACCCGAGCGGCAACCCCACGTCGATCACCACGCAGGAAAGCCGCCTCGACACCTTCACCTACACCCCCGAAGGTCAGCTGGACACCTGGGTCGACCGCCTCGGCACGACCACCGACATCACCTACGACACCGAAGGCCTGATCGAGCAGGTCGATCGCGGCACCGGACCAACACTGCGAACGACGAACTTCACGCGGACAGTCGAAGGTTACCTCGACACCTTCGCCGACCCGGAAGGCCGGATCTACGACCTCGACTACGACGCCTTCGGACGACCGCTCAGTCTCACGCACCCAGACGGAGAAGCCGTCACAGCCACACGGGATCAGGAGGGGCGTCTGGACTCCATCACCCCTCCCGGGAAGCCCACGCACTTCATGAGCTACAGCAACAGTGGCCGCCTTGCCGGCTACCACCCGCCTCCGATCGGCGGCACTGTGGACACGACCTATACCTTCGATCTCGCCCAGCAGCTGACACAGATCGATCGCCCGGACGGCCGCAGCGTGGAGTTCACCTATGACACGGCAGGACGGCTCTCGTCGACCGAGATCGAGCGCGGCACCACGACGTACACCTACGGACCATCGAGCGGCCTGATCACGTCGATCGAGGCTCCAGGCAGCGAAACCCTGGCGTTCGCATACCAGGGAGAGCGAGCCGTCGGCCAGACGTGGTCCGGCAGTGTCGCCGCCAGCTACGAGCGTACTTTCGACGCGGCCGGCAGGATCGCCACCGAGTCCGTCAACGGCTCCAACTCAATCACTTTTGCCTACGACGGTGACAGTCTCCTCACCACCTCCGGACCGCTCACGATCACACGCGACACCTCCTCTGGTTTGATCACCGCTTCGTCGTTGGGCCAGGTAACAGACACCTGGACCTACAACGAGTTTGGCGAGCTGGTCGGCTATCAGGCTTCGCATAGTGGTACGCCGTTCTTCGAGTACACGCTGACACTCGACATGCTGGGGCGCATCATCGCGGAGAGCGAGACGATCGGCGGTGTCAGCACCGACTACGACTACGACTACGACCTCCGTGGACGCCTCGAGCAGGTCGACCAGAACTCGGCGCTGAGCGCGGCCTATACCTACGACGACAACAGCAACCGACTCACTCGCAGTGATGGTGCGCAAACCGAGACCGGCACCTACGACGATCAAGATCGCGCCACGACCTACAACGGCGCCACCTACGCCTACCGTCAGAGCGGCGAGCTCCTGAGCAAGACCGACAGTGGCGGCACGACGACCTACGACTACGACGAGAACGGCAACCTGCTGTCCGTCGCGCGACCTGACGGCGTCGTCGTGTCTTACGTGATCGACGGCCTGGATCGCCGAATCGGCAAGGCGATCGACGGGACACTGGTCCAGGGGTTCGTCTACAGGGACGTTCTACATCCGGTAGCCGAGCTCGACGGCTCCGGGGCAGTTGTTTCTCGCTTCATCTATGGGACGCGAGCGCACGTACCGGACGTCATGCAGCGAGGCGGAGTGACCTATCGCTTGGTGAGCGACCAGATCGGCAGCGTGCGACTCGTCGTCGACACGACCAGCGGCGCCGTCGCCCAGCGCCTCGACTATGACGAGTTCGGCAGGGTGTTGTCAGACACGAACCCAGGATTCCAGCCGTTCGGCTTCGCTGGCGGCCTATACGACTCCGATACAGGACTCGTTCACTTCGATGCCCGAGACTACGACCCCAACGTAGGACGCTGGACCGCAAAAGACCCGATCGGGTTCGCCGGCGGCTCGCCGAACCTTTACGAATACGTGTCCTCTGATCCGTTGAGGCAGTTCGACCCGACTGGGCTCCAACCTTCAGAACACCACCAAGCCCTCCAGAGAATCATCGACAACTTCCATGAGGAGCTGACCAAGAACGGCCTGGGCCCCGCACCACCGGCGGCGGGAGCACCGATCGGGGGCTTCGGGGGTTCCATGTTGACCGGCAACATGACCGACGAGCAAATCACAGAGTTGATTCAACTCCACGAAGAGTTCGTGCGTGAGATGCAGAGCAAGGCGAAGTTCGACAGCATGGAGCAAGTACTCGACGAAGCCCTCGAGATCATTCCGAAACCCGGAGAGCAGACGGACTTCGGGCGACCTGTGGGAGGTAAAATCTGTATCTAGACCAGCCCTCCCAATGTCTCTCTACAGTCCCGCCCGCGATGCACTTCGCCTGCCGTCGTTCCGCCTCCTCCAACAATGGCACCGCATTGCCTGCGTCGGCGAGCCCTTCGGCAGACTCAGGACAGGCCTTGGCACGCGAAGACCTCCCGAGAAGTCTTTGTAGCGGGATTTCGGAAACGCTGGTCTAGTCGTTTGGAGCTCGCGTGCCCGAGTTCCCCCAGCAGCTGGTTCAGGGCCGCAGATCGCCGATACTGGTCCACACGAGCAGCCCAGGATGACGACTTCATTCGAACCCATCGATCCGACGACCTGGACCCGCGTCAAAGAGATTTGCGCGGACGCCATGGAGCTCGAGGGCGCCGAGCGGGAGGCGTTCGTCGAGGAACGTTGCACCGACGACCCCAGGATCGAGAGCGAAGTCCGTCGCCTCCTCGCGGCTCACGAGCGCATCGAGCCGGACTTCCTGGAGCCACCGTCGGGTGGCCCGCTCGCACTTGCGCTGCCTTTCGAGGTCGGGCGCCGGATCGGACCCTGGAGGCTCGTAGACGAGCTGGGCACAGGCGGCATGGGAGTCGTCTATCTCGCTGAGCGACTGGATGCGGACTTCGAGCAGCGCTCGGCACTCAAGGTGATGCGTCTGCCCACGGCGGACGCCGCTCTCACGGGGAGCTTCCATCGCGAGCGTCAGGTCCTCGCCGGGCTGGAGCACCCCAACATCGCCCACCTGCTCGATGGCGGAAACACGGAAGAAGGCCTCCCCTACTTCGCCATGGAGTTCGTGGAGGGGCTGCCCATCGATCGGTTCTGTGACGAACACGAGCTCTCGACAGACGACCGCCTGGCCCTCTTTCTCGAAGTCTGCTCGGCAGTGAGTCACGCCCATCGCAATCTGGTCGTGCACCGCGACCTCAAGCCATCGAACATTCTGGTGACGTCCAACGGGGCACCCAAACTGCTCGACTTCGGGATCGCCAAGCTCCTGGCGGAGGGCCCTGGTGACGCAGCGGTCACGCAGTTTCAGGCCTTGACACCCGACTACGCCAGTCCCGAGCAGCTTCGAGGCGAAGCCATCACGACCGCCAGCGATGTGTACTCACTGGGGGCCCTTCTGTACCGCCTGCTCACTGGCCAGAAGCCCTTCACCTCTAGCACGAAGACGCTCGCAGAGCTGTCAGAAGAGCGCGGCCAGTCCCCACGATCGCCCAGCGCCGTCGCCAGTGAAGCTGCCGCCCGCGAGCTACGAGGGGATCTCGACAGCATCGTGATGAAGGCCCTTCGCCCGGAGGCCGACCAGCGTTACGGTTCGGTCGAGGCCCTTGCCGAAGACCTGTCCAGGTACCGCGACGGCCTGGCAGTCGGAGCCCGGCAGGGTACCTTCTTCTACCTGTTCGGGAAGCTCCTGCGACGTCACAAGGTCCAAGTTGCCGCAGCAGCCCTGGTGGCTCTTTCTCTCGTCGGCGCCACCGTGGCTTCCACCCGCGCCGCGCAGATCGCGCGAGCCGAGCGAGCAACGGCCCAGACCGAGCGCGCCAAGGCCGAGCGCATCAGCGCTTTCCTCCAGGGGATGATCTCGTCACCCGATGCGAGCTGGCTCTCCGAAGGCGGCTCCGGACGCGACGTCACCGTGGTCCAGGTCCTCGAGCAGGCCGAGCAGAGCCACGATGCCGCGACCGAGGCTCAGCCCGCCGAGGAGGCACTGATTCGTCGGACGCTGGGGATCACGTATCGCAGCCTGGGCCTCTACGACGCCTCAGAGCGTCTCCTGCGTGAGGCGGTCCGCCTCGACGAACAGTGGTCCGGAGCTGAGGGTTTCGATCTAGGGCTCAGTCTCGCGCACCTGGCGGTGACTCTCTTTCGCAACGGGGACTACGAGGGGGCGACCCGGCTCGGTCGACGAGTGGTCGACATCTTCCGCAGCCAGCCCATCAGGCCCGGAGCTGACAAACCGGGTATCGAGCTGAGCGGCAACGTCCAGAATCTAGGGCTCTTCTTGCTCTTTCAAGGCCAGCTAGAGGAGGCCGAGGTCTACTTGGACGAGGCCCTGACTCTCAGCCGCGAGCACTTCGGAGACACCCACCCAATCGTGGCGATCACCTTGACCAGCCTGGGCAACGTCCGCATCTGGCAGGGGGATCTGGACGGTGCGGAGACGTTCTACCGCAGCGCACTCGACACCTTCTCCGCCCTTCCCAACACCTCCTGGGAGCCGGCGTTGACCTGGGCTGACATCGGCAGACTCGAAGTCCTTCGCGGCAATCACGACAAGGCGGACGAGTACCTCGGCCAGGCCATGGAGATCGTGACTGGAAAACTCGGTGAAGAGCATCCCCAGGCCGCCCTCATCCAAATCGTCGTCGCCCGTCTGAGGCATCGCCAGGGTCGCCTGCCGGAGGCGGAACAAGAGGCACGCTCGGCGTTCGAGATCCTAGAGCACTCGCTGGGGAAGAACCATCCGCACACCGCAACTGCTCAGACGACGCTCGGCTCCATCCTGACGACCGCAGGCAGACCCGCAGAAGCCGAGGACCTGCTGCGTCGCGCCTTGGAGAAGCACCGCAACGCCCAGGTCGAGCACCGAACAGCCCAGGCGGCCGTTGTGCTCGGCGAGTGCCTCGCTGCCTTAGGACAACGAGCAGAAGCCGCTCAGCTGATCGCGGAAGGAGTGGCCGGGTTGGAGGCCACTCTCGGCGCTGAGCATGTCCTGACCCGCGAAGCCAAGGCGCAGCTTCGGCTCGTCCCGGAAGCCGCCGGCCTCGACTAGCTCTGCCAATCCGCAAATCACCCACCGCAGCGAAGCCGTTGGCTCCCCGCGGGGCTATACTCGCGACGTATGAGCAGCCCGCCCGTGGCCCCGCCGGAGGACATCACTCGACTCCTGGCCCAGTGGAGCGACGGAGATGCGGAGTCACTCGATCGCGTGCTGGTCCTGGTCTACAGTGAGCTGCAGCGCATGGCCGCAGCCGCGATGCGCGGCGAGCGCCGAGACCACACGCTCGAGCCCACCGCACTCGTCCACGAGGCGTTCATGCGGCTGGCCAAGCTGCGCGAGATCCGCTGGGACGATCGGGCTCACTTCTTCGGCACCGCCGCTCGGGTCATGCGCCGTATCCTCGTCGATCACGCGCGCAGGCACCGCGCCGCAAAGCGCGGCTCTGGCGCCAAGGAACAGCTCGACGACGCCTTGATGCTGACCAACGATCAAGCGGGAGAGATCGAGCGCCTGGACGATGCCCTCAAGGACCTCGAACGACTCGATCCGCGTCAGAGCCGAGTCGTCGAGCTACGCTACTTCGGGGGGTTCAGCGTCTCCGAGACAGCGGAAGCGCTGGACGTCTCGCCGATCACCGTCAAGCGAGACTGGGCCGTCGCAAGGGCCTGGCTCCAGGACTACATGCACCCCAGTGACGATTGAGGTCCTATCCTCGAGCCCGGGGGTGCCCCACACGTACAACGGGCAGGTGCGTCGCTCGACGCTGGGAGCTCGCGGAGAGGGGCACCGTAACTTGAAGCCAGTAACTTGAAGCCAGTAACTTGAAGCCAGTGACTTGAAGCCAGTGACTTGAAGCCAGTGACTTGAAGCCAGTGACTCGACAAGCGTGACTAAGGAACAACGCCTCGCCTTCCTCGACAAGCTCGTGAGGGCCCAGAGCTGGTCGTTGAGCGAGGAAGTCATCCGTTGTGTCGGTGAGGCCGACGCACTCGACTCAGAGCAGAAGGTCGAGTGGATCCTGGTTCTCGCCCACGACATTGCCGGCATTCGTGGCGAGCCGGTTTCCGTTGCGCAGTTGGAGGCGATGCTGAAGCCACCGGAGCCTCCGGCCAAGACCTATCCGGAAGACGTCTCCGACGTCATCGAAGCCATCGAGATGGGTCTCGTTTCCGAACTGCGCCGAGCAATCCAGGCTCCAGGCGCGGATCTCGAAGAGATCAGCGAGTACCACGACCACATGACGCCGCTACTGCTAGCGCTCTATCAGCGAGATACCGCCATGGTGAAGGTGCTGATCGACGCCGGGGCCAACGTGCACTACCGCGGCGGCTATCCCGACGCTCCCATTCATCTGGCCTGTCTTGCCGGACCTAGGATTCTGCAGCTCGTGATCGACGCCGGAGCCGACCTCAACTGCAGGAGCGGTAGCGGCGAGACTCCGCTGACCCTGCTTGCTGCGAGAGACAAGCACCTCGATGCCGTGAACGTGTTGCTCCGCTCGGGGGCCGAACGACGACTTCCGAACGGAAAGGGCGAAACGCCACTCGCCATCGCCGAGCGGGAGGGCGCGCACGCGCTCGCGACTGCTCTGACGGCATCGAGACCCTAGGGGCGTTCGGTCCACTGACCCCTAGGGCCTTCAGACGAGCGCTGCTCTCGTAGGCCGTGGCCAACCGTCACGCGACCGCAACCCTGACGCATTGTGGGGCATCTGTTCGTCTGGGTGCAATTCATCGCGCAAACGGCTCTTTGACTTGCGCTCGATCTGCGTGCTAGGAACGCCTGATGGCGATGGTCCTGACCCCCTCGGCGGTACTCCGAGCCATGATCGCTGGATGTTTGCTGGCAGCTCTAGGCCTGAGCTCCATCGCTGCGCTGGGTCATACGCACGACGAAGACTCGCCCGAAGACTGTGGGGCCTGCCACCTCGTATCCACTGTCACGATCGGCTCGCAGCCTGCCTCGGTCGCCCACGATCCCGTTCCAGAAGGCGCGGCACCCTCTTACGAGTGTGCCCAGGTCCGCGACGAATACGCGTACATCGCCTCGATTCGCGGACCACCGTCTCTCTCGAGCTGAGGACCCGCCGGGCTCTCGACAACCGCCCGCTCGAAGCGGGCTTGCGCGCCATTCTCGACGGCGAGAAGCGAGTCCGTGAATCTGGTCCCAATAGGCAGCCACATCGCCGAGCTTTCTAGGCGCGACGTCACGTCTCGACGGCGAGTCCGCTACGCTGTCATGAGCTGTACGTGACCCTCGTCGCGCTGGATCGTGCATTGAGAGAACCACTCAAACCCCAGATCCTCAACCAAGAGCCCACCTTCCCATGATCTGGATTACCGAAGCGCTGCGCGCAACCCTGGACCTGCTATTCGAGGCCGCACCTTACGTTCTCTTCGGCCTCTTGATCGCCGGTCTGATCCACGTACTCCTGCCACAAGCCGTCGTGCTGCGCTGGCTCAGTCGTCCTGGTCTGTCTGGTGTGATTCGAGCTGCGGTGATTGGAGTCCCTCTGCCCATCTGCAGCTGTGGCGTCGTGCCCATCGCGCTCGAGCTCCGTCGTAAGGGAGCTTCGTCACCGGCAACGCAGTCGTTTCTCATCACGACGCCCGAATCATCGGTCGACTCGATCGTGCTCACGTGGGGTCTCATGGGCCCGGTGATGGCCGTCGCTCGACCGGTCGCAGCGTTCTTCACGGCAATCGTCGGCGGCGTGCTGTCGATCGTCGGCGCGCGTTCGGTAAAAGAGCTGACGGAGCTCGAAACCGGTCGAGGTCTGCTCGAAGCCAAAGGTCACGAACATCATCACCATCATCACCATCATCACCATCATCATCACGGTCACCATCACCATCATCATGGCCCCGAACACCATGGTCTCGATGAACCCGACGAGCTCGGAGACTCCCAAAGCCTAGAGGGTGACTCGTCGCCTGAGCCGTCTGAGCTGGAGCGGCGAGAGTCGCAAACCGACTTGCTAGACGACGGCGAATCCGGCAGCTCTGCCAGCTGGAGCATGAGCTTCAAGAGGGGCTGGCAACGAGTGATGCTGCCGAGCCTGCGTTTCGGCTTCGGCGAAATGCTCGATGACCTCGCCTTCTGGCTCGTCGTCGGAATCGTGCTGGCGGGAGGCGTGACGGTCCTGCTGCCGAGTGATCTCCTGGGCCTCGGACTCGGAGGCGGCATTCTCCCGGTGATCCTCGCTCTCATCGTCAGCGTGCCGATCTACATGTGTGCGTCGGCAAGCACGCCCATCGCCGCTGCGCTCATGGCCAAAGGCCTCAGCCCAGGTGCCGCGCTGGTCTTTCTGCTGGCTGGTCCGGCAACCAACGTCGCGACGATCCTGCTTCTCAACCAGGCTTTCGGCAGGCGGTTCGTCAAGATCTATCTCGCGAGCGTGGTTGCGGGAGCTCTCGCCTCCGGTCTCACTCTCGACTTCTTGATCAGCGAGCTGCAGATGGACGCGATCATCCCCGGCTCTTCCGAGCCTGGGCTCATCGCCATCGCTTCAGGTGTCGTGCTGGCCCTGCTGTTGCTGCGCAGCCTCTACCGCGGCGCGTGGAGTCACGGCATCGCCGAGCTACGCTCGTCCTGGGCCCAACTATCGCCCAAGTCAGCTGTCGGCAGGAGGAGACCATCTCTGGGGGTCATCCTGGCCCTCGTCGTCGTGCTCGGCTACCTCGGCACGGGCATCAGGGTCGTACCCGAGAATTCCATGGGTTACGGCTTTACCTTCGGTGCGTTGACCAAAGAGGGTGCGCCTCCAGGACTGCACTATCACCCTCCAGCACCGTTCGGCAGCTGGGATCTGCGACGGGTCGACTACCCTCGCAAGACGGACATCGGGTTCCGTACCGACCTCCGCGTTCTCGCAACGCGCGAAGGCCTCGATCGCACGACGGCGCGAGACTGGCACAGCCCGCTCGCAGCCATGAACCCGAAGCCGGAACAGGCAACGTTCGTCACGAGTGACAACAACCTCGTCGAACTGGCTTTCAGCGTCCACTACGGACTCTCCACGCCGTTCACCTTCCTGTACGAGCTCAGTCACGAGCACGACATCGTCAACCTCTATGCAGAGTCAGTGGCGAGGGAGCTCATCGTCTCGAAGACTCTCGACCAGCTCTTGACCTCCCAGCGCTCTCAGCTCGAGGAGAAGATTGCGGCCGAGCTGCAGGTCCACCTCGATCGCAACGAGATCGGAGTCGAGGTGCGCTCCGTTCACTTTGTCGACGTCCATCCACCGACCGAAGCCGTCGGGGCGTTTCGCGACGTTTCGAGCGCGCTCGAAGAGCGAGCGACCAGAGTCCACCGGGCACATCTGCGCGCTGCCAGATCGGTACCGCTCGCACGGGGCGAAGCCACCAAGCTGCTCGCTCAGGCCGAAGCCGAATCCAACGCGCGCAGCCGCGAGGCAGACGCTCGCCTCGAGTCGTTCACTCCCATGTCGAAAGCGTTCGCGATGGCGCCTCAGATTCTCGAGAACCTCCTGTCGACAGAGGCTTCGGAGCGCATGCTCTCCGGAAGACGCAAGATCGTCATCGACAGTTCCAGGGACTTCGGGTCCATCACCTTCTGGGACCCGCAGCTGGTAGCGCCACCAACGGGATCGAGGCGCGGAACCTTCCTCGACTCGCAGCTCGACTCAGCTCCACCAGCGCGTCGAGACATCACACCACCACCACCCATAGACCACCACTAAAAGATCGCAACGACCTCGCCATGAGAATCTCACCATGAAGTCACTCACTCGTCGTATCGCCTACGGCGTCGCAGTCGCCGTGATCCTCCTGGTCCTACCGACCTGCTTCTTCACCGTCCAAGAGACGGAGATAGGACTGGTCACCCGGTTCGGGCGCCCGGTGCAGGAGGAAGCCAAGCCGGGTCTACACGTCAAGCTTCCCTGGCCGATCGAAAAGGTTCTGTCGGTGGACCAACGCCTCCTGGTCTTCGACAACGAGCCGACCGAGATGCTGACGCGAGACAAGCGCAACGTCGTCGTCGACTCGTTTCTGCTCTGGCGGATCTCGGATCCGCTGAGGTACGTTCAGACGGTCGGACACCGGTTGGAAGCGGAAGCTCGACTGCTGGATCTCGCAACCTCCGAACTTGGCGCCGCAATCGGGTCGGTGCCGATGGAGAGTCTCATCAACCCGGATCCCGCCAAGGTCGAGCTGCGCCAGGTCGGGTCGGCGGCGGCGGCAGCCATTCGCACGACGGCCGTAGAGTCCTACGGCATCGATGTCGTGGATCTGAGGATCAACGGGTTCAACATGCCGCGCCAGAATCGCGCCAGCGTCATTGAACGCATGAGAGCGGAGCGCGAGCGGATCGCCGCTGGATTTCGCAGCGAAGGCGAAGAGCAAGCACTCGAAATCGAAGCCGAAGCGACCAAGGCGAAAGAAATCCTCCTCGCCGAAGCACGAGCCCAAGCAGAGATCATCCGAGGGACGGGTGAAGCCGAGGCCCTGCAGACCCTCGCAGAGGCGTATCGGCAGAACCCCGCTTTCTACCGGCTTCTGCGGTCACTCGAGAGTCTGGAGGAGATCGTCGACGATGACACGACGGTCTTCCTCGACGCCAACTCCGAGCTGTTGGAGGCGCTCCGTGCCCTCAACTGAGCAGACTCCCCGCTCGGTCGTGGCGATCTGGGCGATCCGTGATCGCCTCGAGGCACAGTGGCGCCTGGCGCTCGTTGTCCTCCTGATCGGGATACTGGCGCTCTGGGCGACCACCGGTATCTTCGTGATCGAAAGCGGAGAAACCGGAGTGCGGCAGCGATTCGGACGACTGGTCTCGGATGCCGATTCCGCGGGTCTCAACGCGAAGCTGCCGTCACCGCTCGAGAGAGTGACCGTGCTCGACACCAGCGAGGTGCAGACACTGGCACTCGGAGGCCCCATCGACCGTTTTCTGGATCTGGTCACCGGCGACGAGAACCTGATCCGAGTGCACGTCACACTCCAGTACCGGATCTCGAGTCCAGCGGACTTTCTGTTCGCGACAGAGGACGTGCCGTCGGTCATCAGCCAGACGGTGCGCGGCGAGCTGATCGAAGCGGTCGCGGCGTTGCCAGTGGACGAAGTCCTGACCTCGGCCAAAGCCATCGTTCAACAGCAGGTCCGTCACCGCGCACAGAAGACTCTCACGTCGATCGGATCAGGCGTCAGCCTCATCACCGTGAACCTTCAGGACGTCAGGCCACCACGCGAGGTCGCCGACGCGTTTCGCCAGGTCGTCGATGCGCGATCGTTCTCTCAGCGCATCGTGAGCCAGGCCAACAAGCGTCGCGACGAGTCGCTCAGCCTGGCAAGAGCCGAGTCGAATCGTCTGCTCAGGGTTGCCGAAGCCGGCAGCTCGTCTCGGACTGAAGTGGCTGGCGGCGACGCTCGGCGGTTCCTCGACCTGCTCCAGCAATACGAGGCCAGTCCCCGCCAGACACGCGAGGATCTGGTCCTCGATGCGCTCTCACGCAGCCTACCGGGGGCTCGTCTCGTCGTTCTCGCTCCGGGCAACGCACCCGTCAACCTCAATCTCGAGGCTGATCCGACAACACCGTAGCGCCCATCAATAGCGAGCGTACGGTGCCTCACGCCTGTTGCGGAACGAAGCTCAGGCGTCACCCTCGGCGGCTTCGACTTCGATGGTGCGCGTCACGCTGTTGAAAGGCCCTTCGACCACATTGCCGGCAGAGTCGATGAGCTCCAGCTGAATGGTGACGGTGCCGGACGGCAAGCCTTCGATGACGTAGGGCTGCCACTTGCTGAAGACGAACTCGTTGCCCTCGATGGTTGCCCGCACGCGGTTGCCGGTCTGCGAGAGCTCCGTGTTGACGAGAAAGAAGTCGAGCATGATCCGCTCTGCGCCATCACCCGAATAGGAGCCTTTGGGGCGGTTGTAGAAGAGGTGCTGACCCGCCTTGTCGAAGCTCGAGCTCGCTCCGTCGACGAGCAGCTCCTCGAGGACAAAAACACCTGGCGTCTTGACGCTCTCGTGGTACGAGCGACCCAGGAAAGCCAGCAGCACGTGGGCACCAGCCTCGAGCTCGGAGGTGGCTTCCGGCGTGTAGTGAGCGCTGTAGGGGCCATTGTCGATGATGAGGTGAATGTGCTGACCGTCACCCGAGTTGGCGATGCCTTTGGTCGCCGCGTCGGTCGTCTGCTCACCCATTCCGAATCCACCGACCTCGAACTGCAAGTTGGTGGAGCCGGCAGGGATCGACAAATCGGCGGGGCTCGACAGCGCGATCGTCGCTTCGGGAAACTCGGGAGACTCACCGAGCGGAGTGATGGTCAGGCCACCGGCCTCCCAAACTGTCTGCTCTTCGGCTGGCGCCGGCTCGGACGCTGCAGGCGTATCTGCGGTCTCCGGCTCGCCGGCTGACCCGCCGCAAGCAACGAGAGTGGTGAGGAGCACAAGCCCCACGAACGTCATCAGTCGGATGGAAACGAGTGTGGTGGTACTGAGCAGACGCTGGGTAGGCATGATCGATTCTCCGTGGCGGATTGGGGGTATGGGCGTCACGGGCATGACGGCAACCGGGGACGAACTCGCCGCTCTCTCGCCGTCGTGATCTCCGTCGTCGCGTGGATGGTCGCTAGTTGGCGCGGGGCAGTCTATCGGACCCCCGGAACGCGAGAAACGCTCACGTCGTCAGGGGATGCAAGGTCAGGTCTTGGGGATTCGGGGACCGAGAGTCCCGGACGATCGCGGCGGCGTCCGGAGCTACACCGAGACCCGTGCCCAATACTGTGCCCAAACTTTTCTGTGTCTAGACTTTTCTGTGCCTAGACATTTCTGTGCCTAGACCTGTTCTGGGCCTAGAACTGGAGGGTGCCGGAACTGCCCTTGAGCCTGATCTCATCCTGACGTTCGGCGGACAGGACGATGACGTCGACTTGTTCGATCCCGGTCAGCAAGCTCGACCAGTTGAAGGTTGCCGTGGTTCCGGAAATCGAGCGACCACACTTGACCGACCACTGCACGTGGACATCGCTGTGACCATGGCCTTCGTCGTGGTCATGGCCAGACTTCTCACTCTCGTCGTGGTGGCCATGATCGTCGTCATGATCGTCATGGTGATCGTCGCCATGGTCATCGTGATGGTCGTCATGACTCTCCGTGTCGCGCGCTCCCAGGCTCTCGAAACGGCAATCGAGAGACGAGTCGAAGACCAGGGCATTGCCAAGCCCGGTCTCCAGACGACGCATGCCTTCGGCCTGCTGCTTGCGCTCCGCTTCGTTTTTCGGCTCGTGCTCGAATCCATAGACCGACTCGCCAGGAACCAGGAGCTCGACCACCAGCTCTTGCTCGGTCTCCATCGCGATGTTGAGCTCGGCCTTGCCGTGCTCGTGCGCCGCATGCTGGGCCAACGCTGGCGTCATTGCCGCGAGCCCGAAGAGCAGGCCAGCCAGGATTCCTCTCGCCACAGACCGGAACTCCGAAGTCAGGCCTCCGTTGCACCTCACGTCTCGAGTCTCTCTCATGCTTACACTCCCAAGGTTTCGGTACCAGAATTGTCCAGCGAGCGCCCAGGAGTGTTGCTGCCAGCTACAGCTGTTCGGGGGTGCGTCGAGCTACGACGCGCGACCCCGGTTCACCAGCGGTAGATCTCGGCCGAATCACCCGCGAGCTCGAACCCCACCGCCCCGTAGGGGCTTTCCGTTACACCAACAGACAGTTTCCCGGTGACCCACAATGGATCCCAGCCCCACGGGTCGATGGGCTTGGCGCCCTTCTTCAGGCGCACGTGAACCATCTGGTTGGGCGGGGGCGTCGGTTCGTGAATGCAGGCGCCTAGCCAAGGCGCAAGCAGAAACTCCATCCCGTCTTCGTCGAGGGGAACGACGTAGCCGGGGATCTTGACCGTCTCGTCGACCACCTCGGTCAACTCGGGGCCCGTCTTACCTGTCGCCACGTCGAGCTGGGCGAGGATGTCCCAACCCACCTTCTTCACCCCGTCCTCGGACTCCTCGATCGCCGGCGCCATGGCCATGGCTGATGACGGCAACGAGCGTGGTCCGACGTAGAAGTAGAGAACCGCAGTCAGGCATGAGACAACGAGGAGCGAGTCCGCGATTCGACGCACCGTAGCTCGGGGCGGAGCGGGCTCAGCTAGCTGGCAGGTATCCATCGATACTCTCCTCCAGTGTCCAGTGATCATGAGAAGACCACCTACGACCGGAATGACTTCACTCGTCGCGTAGAGGCTCTCGAGAATGCGACCCGTGACCAGTAGGAACAACCCACCGACAAGGATCAATTCCGACCACTCTACCCTCGAATCGGTCGCCGTGGCATGAGAGCCGCCACGTCGAACGCTGAGCACGACCAGGAGTGCGGAGCCAGAGATAGCCAACCAACGCCAGCGCGGATCGAACCAGGAGGTGCCACCCGACAATGCCATCAGTGCCGGAAGAGCGAGCAGCACGGCACAGTGTAGTGTGCACACCGCCGCCGCGAGGACGCCCAGCCGGTCAATCCATCGGGGTCCCAGAACCGGCGAGATCGTGTGAAAATCGAACTGCTGCCGTTCCGCCCCCAAGGGAGTTCGTCGAGAAGGTCCAGCATCTGCTTCGACCAGACGAGCTACCGCCGATCCGTCCGACTGGCTATCCAAGTCGTGGCCGGCAAAAAGGACCCTTGACATGCCCTTAATGATAATGAATTCTCAATTACAAGTCAATTACTTCCAAGTCGAGAATCACCGTGACAAACGCTGCAACGAGAGCCTTCCATGACGGCCGATAACGGAGACACAGCGGTCATCGAGGTCCGCGACCTCAAGTTCCACTACGGCCGCAAAGCAGGTGCGTCGTTGGTCCTCGACATCGAAGAGTTCCTCCTGAAGAAGGGCGAACGCATGTTCGTCTACGGTCCCAGCGGTTGCGGCAAGACCACGCTGCTCGGCGTGGTGGCTGGCGTACTCGAGCCGGTCGACGGCATCGTCCGAATCCTGGGTCAGGACCTCACCGAGCTGTCGGCCGCTCGCAGAGACACCTTCCGCGCCGACCACATCGGCTACATCTTCCAGATGTTCAACCTACTGCCCTACCTGAGCGTGCTCGACAACATCCTGCTGCCGGTTGCCATGAGCAAGGCCCGACGATCTCGCGTCGGTTCGCAAGCAAAAGCTGCCGCAACCACTCTGGCCGAGCACCTCGGTCTAGAGTCCCGTCTCGATGCCCTCGGCGGTGAGCTCAGCGTGGGTCAACAACAGCGAGTGGCCGCCGCTCGGGCTCTCATCGGTGGCCCCGAGCTGATCATTGCCGACGAGCCCACGTCGGCACTCGACACCGACCGGAGAACAGCATTCCTGGAGCTCCTCTTCGAAGAGTGCAACGCGGCAGGAGCGAGCCTCTTGTTCGTGAGCCATGACCGCACGCTCGAGTCGATGTTCGATCGTGTGCTGGAGCTCCCTGACATCAACCGAGTGAAGACCTTGGCATGATCATCAGGCTCTCTCTTTCGTCTCTCAACAGCCGCCGGCTCGCGACAGCACTGACAGTGCTCTCGCTGGCGCTCTCCGTGGCTCTACTTCTCGGCGTCGAGCAGGTCCGCACCGGAGTCCGCGAGAGCTTCTCGAACACGATCAGCGGAACCGACCTCATCGTCGGCACTCGAGTGGGCCAACTGCAGCTGATCCTGTTCACCGTCTTTGGCATCGGCTCGACGCCCGCCAATATCTCGTACGACACTCTCGAGAAGTATCGCGAGCACCCGGCCGTCGAGTGGGCGGTACCGTTTTCGCTCGGTGACAGCCACCGAGGTTTCCGAGTCGTCGGCACGACGGAGGAGTACTTCGAGAAGTACCGCTACCGCCGGGATCGCGGCATCAGGCTTGCCGAAGGCACGGTCCCGAAACGCATACTCGATGCCACGGTCGGTCATCAAGTGGCGCGCGAGCTCGACTATCAGGTTGGTCAGAAGATCATCATCACCCACGGCATCTCCGGAGCGCCGGGGATCTCTGACCACGACGATTCGCCCTTTACGATCGTCGGCATCCTCGACCGGACTGCGACCCCCATCGACCGGACGGTGTACATCACCCTGGAGGGTATGGAGGCCATCCACGAGGACGGCCCCCCCACTCTGTCCACCGGCCCGCCGCCTACTGCAACGGCAGTGCAGGAACCGGCAAACCCGTCGGTCGAGGACAGGGCGGGTCCACCTGCCGAGTCCATCACCGCCTTTTTTGTCGGCGTCAAGTCTCGAATCGACACCCTCCGTCTGCAACGAGAGATCAACACCGACGAAAGCGAGCCTCTACAGGCGATCATTCCGGGGGTTGCGCTCGCGGAGCTCTGGCGTGGCATCGACATGGCGGACACCGCCCTCAAAGCAGTCGTTGCTCTCGTCGTCCTCGTGGGCCTGCTGGGGATGCTGATCTCTCTGCTTTCGACGCTGAACGAGCGTCGGCGCGAAATGGCAATCCTTCGCGCACTCGGCGCACGACCGAAGATCATCGCCATTCTGCTGGTGATCGAGGCCGGATTGCTGAGTGTCGCCGGAGTCCTTCTGGGACTCCTCCTGAACTACGGACTGCTGGCCGGCGCGCAGCCGATCGTCGAGAGAGCGTTCGGACTGGCCCTACCAATCCGAGCGCCCAACCAGTTCGAGCTGATGGCGCTGCTCTTCGTCATCGTCGCCGGCGTCCTGGCCGGCCTGGTGCCCGCCTTTCGCGCCTACCGCAATGCGCTGTCCGACGGTCTGGCCATGAAGGTCTGACCGCATGTCCGCGGTCGGCGCCTACCAGTCTTCGTCTTCAGCCAGTCCGTCGGCGAACTTGACGCTCGCCTGGGCCTTCATCGAAAACCCGACCGCGCCCCAAGGACTGTCGTTGTCGGTAACGCTCAGAACCCCGACCGCCCATATGGGCCCTTGCGTCCACAGGTCGAACTCGACTTCGACCCCTTCCTCCATCTCTACCAGGATCATCTGGTTCGGCGCGGGAGGCGGCAGGTGGACACAAGCTCCGAAGTTGGGAACGAGTAAGAACGTAGACACCTTGCTCAGCGAGTCCTCGAACGGCACGATGAAACCTGCAATCCTCACGACAGGGCCCAGCAGAGTGTCCAGAGTCGGCGACACCGCACCGGTGGAGAGATTGAGATCCGCCAGATCGCGCCAGTCGGCCCGCGGCAGATTGCCGGGCCACTCGGATCCGCCCGAGCAAGACATCATGAGCGCAGCGATGCACAAGACGAGCGCTGCGCAGCGTCGTCGCGGCCTGAGGCCGCAAAACGCTCGCGAAGAGCTGTCTTTAGATCTGAGGAACGTCATCTCACAGGCACCACACATGGTCAGGCATGTAGGAATCTGTCCGGACCACGAACAGAAACCACTCGAACTCAGCTCCACTGTTGAGGATACACCCAATCGTTTCGGTGCGAGAGCTCGAGAGTGCGACGCACCAACGCGTCCTTCGAGGGTAACCATCAACGGGCGTGACAACCTTCCCGAAGAGTGAGCAACCGAACCCGAGCCGCAGAAAGACAAGGCTAGAAATCGATGGCGATCCGAAAAACAAGGCAGCGCGCTGCGATCCGCGAAGCTCTCGAGCGAGCGCACCGGCCCATGAGTCCACAGGAGCTTCTCGAGGCTGCCCGGAACGACGCGCCGTCGCTGAGTATTGCCACCGTCTACAGAGCGCTGCGTGACCTCGAAGACTCCGGATTCCTGCGTTCGGTTTCCATTCCGCACCAGTCGCCACTCTACGAGCGGGCGGGAACCGGACATCACCACCACTTCTGCTGCCAGCACTGCGATCGGGTCTTTGACATCCACGCTTGTCCGGCAGGCCTCGAAGACCTGGCTCCGGCGGGCTTCGTCGTAGAGAGTCACGACATCGTGCTCTACGGATGTTGTGCCACGTGCAGGCTCGACGAGACGGCCGAAGACTCAGCGGAGCCTTCTCCGTCGTAGTGTCCTGCGGGGGAAGTTCGTTGACACAAGAGGGTGCCGAGTCGCCCGCCGATCGAGGCGCCTTGACGCAGGCATATCGGGAAGGTGCCAAGGAGAGGTAACGCTGAGCAGCGGGATGAATCGACGCTCGAACATGAACGCATTTCCCGCGCAGGACACTCGGACCAAGTCCCTCGTTCGCCAGCCGCAGCCTCACCACGTGGCTCCAAGCGCGAAGTCCACTGGCAGTCGAGCAGCTCAATTCGGCTCCTCGATAACCGACGATCTTCCGCCCGCAGTCTCGAACTCGATCCTGACCTGGAGCTGCGCTACGGAGTCACGGTAGTACTGCTGGGCCTCGTCGCGACGACCGAGATGGTGGAGGATCGCACCCTTGTGGTAGCTCAGACCGGCCGACACGAAGCCACGCGCGGTGGCGTCGAGCCGGCTGAGATAGGGATCCTTCTCCGGCGGCGTTGCCGCGAAGAGCTGATCGAAGAAATCGATCAGCTCGAGACCGGTGAACCACTCTGCTCGGCCGGCGCGAGCGTTGCGATGACTGATCGGAGCCTGGTACTCGATCACCGGCCTGTCGTCAGTGTGGATCTGCCCGTTTGGCACGAGCTCCCGGCTCTCGCCCAGGTTGCCAGCGTAGAACGGCAGAGTCACGGCCAGGAAGACGGCCGGATCGAGGCGGGAGTCTCCTCTCAGGTGGCGACCGTTGCGCCCGATCACGGCCGGATCCAACGGTGCGAGGTCCGCTGAACCGACCAGAGCGAGAATCGGCGTGTTGGCGTAGAAGTCACCGCGCCACACGTGGACCTGGGGAAAGACCTCGAGGAAGCTGCGGACGATCGTCCAGAACTCGGTGTCCGTCACCTGGTACAGGGGAATCCACTGAACGTAGACGCCGCCCGGCGCCAGCCGGGACAGCGCCGTCTCGTAGTGGTCACGACTGTAGAGGTTGCCGACGCCGGCCCGCCAGGGAATGAACAGGTCGGCAAGGATCGCATCGTACCTGTCATCGCGTCCGCGAAGCTCGTTGCGACCGTCTCGCGCCAGAACACGAGCACGAGGGTCGGTGAAGAGCCCGGAAGCCTCCTGGTTGAAGAACTCCGCGGCGGCGGTCACGACCTCCGGCACGAGCTCCGTAACCGTTACTTCCCGGCTCGGTAGCCGCAGAGCAGCGCCGGCGGTGATCCCGGTTCCCATGCCGAGGAAGAAGACCCTCTCGGGCGAGGGGTGTGGCATGAGCGGAATCAGCGTCTGGTTCTGCTCGTGCTCGATGACGGCGGAGCTGCCCAGCGCATAGAAGTTGTTGATCTTGATGCGCCGCGACCCCTCTCGCTCGATGACCGCGACATAACCATCCGGACCCTCCCACGACGCGAGGAGGCGTTCAGTGTCGTCATTCAGACGAACGCCCGGCAGCGCCGACGGGTTCGCCACGGTGATGGCCGCGACGAGCCCTGCGACCGGCAGGAGCACCGTGAGTCGGGAGGTCCCGATGGCCACCCAGGCGGCCAGCACGAAGTAGAGGATGGCCACGACGAGCAGACTGGTCCAGAGACCGAAGGCGCCCAGCAACACGAAACCCGCCACGAGCGCGCCGACGATCGATCCGGCGGTATTGAGTGCCGAGAGTCGCCCCACGACCCGGCCTGGCTCTCCGCTGCGCTCGGTGACGCGGAGAAGATAGGGAAAGACAGTGCCGATGGCCACGCCGGGAAGAAAGAGCACCAGGACAGCGGCGCCGAAGACCGAGGCGAGGTATTGCGTCCACTGTTCGCCGGCGCCCAGATAACGCATGCCGTCGGTCAGCTCGTAGAACAGAAACGGGCTGGCCAGAGTACCCAGCCCTGCCACCGCGATCAGGCACGCAAGCGCGGTCCACGGTCCGACACGGGCTTGCGCCACCCGCCGGGCGACAAAGGCACCAGTCGAGAGTGCTGCGAGGAATGTCACCAGGATGATCGAGAAGGTGTAGACCGAGTTCTGCAGTACCTGTTGGAACATCCGCGTCCACAGAACCTCCAACCCCAGGGCCAAGGCGCCGGAGGCCACTGCACAGACGACGAGCTTTGGCTGCACCAGCGAGACGACATCTTCCTGACTCGCGCTCGTCTCTTTCTCGGACGAGGTCCTCTGCGCCTGCGACGCACAGGCTCCTCTCTCGGGGATCCGGCGCATCCCGATCGTCCAGGCGACGACGCCGATGAGCAACGACGCGACGACCGCGACCATGTAGGTGGAACGAAAGCCGATCTGCGACGGGAGCCAGAAGCCCGCGGCGAGCGCACCTGCAGCGGCACCCAGCGTGTTGACCCCGTAGAGCAGGGTCCCTGTGCGACCCAGCGAGTTCGCGACCACCGCGTACTGAGACATCAGCGGTAGGGTCCCGCCCATGAGGATTGCGGGCGGCAAGAGCACGCCCGAGGCAAGAACGAGCTTCGCAGCGAGCAGGACCGCGGGCCGCTCACCCATGGCTTCGTAGAGGGGTGAGTAGGCGGCCGCGTAGAGCGCCATCAGGCTGAAGTAGAGCACCCCCGAGACCCCGACGCCGATCTCCAGCAGGCCGTACTCGACGAGCGGCCGCTGGAGGCGCGGTGCGCGCCGGCTCCAAACGGCGCCGCCGATCGCGAGGCCGGCGAAGAAGACTGCAAGCGTTCCAGAAGTCGCCTGAGCAGAACTCCCGAAGAGAAGATTCAGCTCTCGCATCCAGAGGACCTGATACACCAGGCTGGCAAAGCCGGAAACGAAGAGCAGACTGAGCAACACGCGCAGGGGCGCCCGCGTCGGGACAGCGGTCTCGCGGCTCGGGTGCGATGCCTTGGCCGTGGCCGCCGACATCATGCTGAGGCCACCTCGTAGCATCCGGCCTGGCTCCGCACACGCGGTCTTCGCCGACGTTCGTGGGCTGGCCGTCTCCCACGGCCTATGACGAGCCGGCCCTGTGTCACCTGAACCTCAATCAGGAGGGCTCGCAAGCGAGGCGATATTGGCCAGCAGCCACGCGCTCGCAGCACACAGCTGCAACCAATCTCCAGTGGAGCTGATCCCGTAGAACAGCATGCTCGTCATCCAGCACAAGCTGGCGACCGTCTGGCCGAGCCACTCCAGGCGCAGCGCGCGCGCGATCCAGCTTCCCTTCGGGGTCACCGAGGCCGCGCCGTCGCTTCCGTCGATCAGCATGCGCATTCCTCTCCGCAGCACGAGAGGTCGTCCAGGTACATGCCCCACAGGCGATACCTCTCGAGCCCTTCCGCCGGCAGTCCCAGCGACGTCGCGATCGCCTTGGCGACCACTGCAAAGCGCTGTCGGTACTTGAAGATGAAACAGAAGATGAGGCTGTCGTGTCGGACAGCCGCACCGCAGAGGAAGATCCCCGGGGTGATCGTCGACTCGTCGTGCTCGTTGAGCAGCGGAAAGCCGTCGTCGCGCGCCTCGAAGAGATTGGCAATGAGCGGGTGACTTCCCTTGAAACCTCCAGCGAGCAGTGGGGGCACAGGTGTCTCAAAAGCGCGGCCGTCCAAGGTGACGACCTCGTACCCGGACTGCGAGCGACTGACCGCCGCGATGGGTGTGTCCGGGAACAGCCTCACGTGCTTGGCGAACGCCTTCTCACGAGTGCGTTCGACCGAGTAGGTCGAGAGCGCCACGCTCGGATCGGAGCTTTCAGACTCCCAGGGATGATCTCGGTCGAAGAGTCGGACGCGTTTGCCGCGCTTGGCGAGGTGATAGGCCACGTCGATCCCGCTCTCGTAGCCGCCGATCACGATGAAGTCGTCACCATCCAGCTGGGCGTAGCTGGGAATCGTGGCCGTGTGCTGACACAGCTTGCTGCCCACGAACCCATCGAGATTCGGGTACTGGAAATCGCCTCCCGCCCAGATGACGTGCCGGGCTCGCACCGTGCCGACAAGCGTTTCGATCGCAAACTCGTCGCCTTCACGGGCGATACGAGTCACGTCCATGTTCTCGCGAATCGGCACCTCGAAGTGCTCTGCGATCGCCTTGAGGAAAACCGCGTACTCGAGGCCCGTCGGATGCTCGACCTCCAGAGTGAACGCTGGTGAGGTTCCTATGGCGACAGAGTTCAGGTCGAGCATGCCAACCGAGTTCGTAGGGAACGAGGGCGTGATGAAGCGCGTCTCGGCGGGCCACAGGGCGAAAGACGTGCCGACCGTGTGACGCTCGAGCACCACCATGTTCTCGATGCCCGCGTGGCCCAGAGCGATTGCAACGCCCACGCCCGCCGCACCGGCACCCACCACGACCACGTCGTAGAGGTGGTTCTGAGTCGACGTGCTCATGCTGACTCCTCAGCCATCTGGAGCTCTGGAAAGGGATTCGGGAACTGAGTCCATTCCTGGCTATTGCTGGACGCGATCTCCGGGTCGAGCAGGCAAGCGTCGAGACGAGCGCGCACCGCAACCTCGTCCATCTGCTGGCCGATGAAGACCAGTGCCTGGTGACGATCGCCGTAACGCGCATGCCAATCTGGCTGCTGGTCGGGTCGCTGATCCTCGGGAAAGTCCCAGTGCTCGCGCGGCATGGCCGCCAACCACATTCCGGCGGCGTTCACGTTACTGACACCGCCTGCCTGCTCCCACTCGTAGGCGATCCGATGATCCGCTGCCACCCAGAAGAAGCCCTTCGATCTCAGTACTCCTCGCCAGTTTTCATCGTCGTGCAGGAAGGACCACAGCTTCTCGGCGTCGAACGGTGCGACCGCTCGATAGGTAAAGCTCGAGATTCCGTACTCTTCGGTCTCGGGAATGTGTTCTCCCTGGAGCTCCCGGATCCAGCCGGCGGAGTTCTCGGCCCTGTCGTAGTCGAACGAGCCAGTGTCGAGCACCGAGTCGAGGGGCACCTTGCCACGAGTCGTTCGCAGAATCCTGGCACCCGGGTTGAGCGCCCGCAGGATGGCTTCGACCTCCGACGCATGCTCGCTGCTGACGAGGTCCAGCTTGTTGAGCACGATGACGTCCGCAAACTCGACCTGGTCGATCAGCAGGTCAGTGACCGTGCGCTCATCGTCTTCGCCGAGCGACTCGCCGCGATCCTGAAGTGCGTCTGAGGCGTTGTAGTCCTTCAGGAAACTCGCGGCGTCCACGACGGTGACCATAGTGTCCAGGCGGGAGACGTCGCCCAGGCTGACACCCTGCTCATCCTCGAAGGTGAAGGTCTGAGCGACGGGGATCGGTTCCGAGATCCCCGTCGACTCGATGAGCAGATAGTCGAAGCGCGCCTCCTGGGCCAGTCGAGAGACCTCGGCGAGCAGGTCTTCGCGCAGCGTGCAGCAAATGCAGCCGTTGGTCATCTCGACGAGAGTCTCTTCCGTCCGCGAGAGTTGGGCACCGCCACGCTCGACGAGCGCGGCATCGATGTTGACCTCGCTCATGTCGTTGACGATCACCGCCACCCGGCGTCCCTCGCGGTTGTTGAGAACCTCGTTGAGCAGGGTCGTCTTTCCAGCGCCGAGGAATCCCGACAGCACAGTGACGGGGAGACGTGATTGGATGGAACTGGCTTCGCTTTGGTTGAGGGTCATGAGGCTCTCGACCGGTTCATTCGTGATGTTGACAGCAGCTCGGAAGCGAGGCAGAAGCCGTGGCCACCAAGTTAGTGGCCGAGGTCTCGGTGTTTTGTGACCGGAGAGCCCGCAGAGGGTAAGGATCTGGTCCGGTGGGTTGCCGCTCGAGGCGTCGAAGTACCGCGTGAAGAACCCGCAGCCACGCCTCGCAGAAGGGGGGCCAACCGAACCGGAAGAGGTACACAATCCTCTCGGAACAATCTCTCGAAAACGATCTCTCGGAAACCCACCTGCTAGGGCAGCTTGCTCTTGCAAGCAGTTTGCGGGACACTACACGCAAACAACGAGAGGGTGCAAGTCGGTTGGTCGAGGGACTGCTGATCGACTCTTCGGCGCCCGAGATCCGGCAGTAGCCTCTGCGAGGACAGCCATGGAGGGCTGCTCAACGAGCATTCACTCCAGGACGATTCGCAGCTCTCAGGCTTTCTTAGGGAGTTTCCTGGTCAAACTCACAGCGCGGTACTCGAGCAGTCGGTCAGCCGTGCAAGGGCATCGTTTTCTCTAGTTCCAACTCCAGAGCATCTTCGCTAGTGCAAGCAATTCGCGAAACCGTGCGCAAGTCGCTGGCAGGTGCAGGCCGTTCGTCTAGAATCCATAATTGACCGATCGAGAGCGTGAGATCCGCCATGAGCTTGACTAGGGACAAGGCAAGACGACTGCTTCACGACCATGCTCTTCGTGTCACCGCGCCTCGGATGGCGGTGCTCCGGGTCCTTGGCAAAGCTCGAGGTCCGCTCTCGCACAGCGAGGTGCTCGAGCAACTCGGCCAAACGGATTGGGATCAGGCGACGATCTACCGCAACCTGGTGAAGCTCAGCGATGCCGGAGTCGCCCAGGTCGTCAGCCGCGCAAAAGGCATAGCTCGCTACGCGCTCGTACAGGGCGACAGCCATCAGCACCCGCACTTCTTCTGCGAGGCTTGTGGTCTTCTCGCCTGCCTGCCAGAAGAGCTCACGCCGCCGATGTCGCTGGACGGACCCTGGGCAACGTCGATCCAGAACTCGACGGTTCAGCTGAGCGGCGAATGTCCAGACTGCATCCACCGCGACGGTTGAGGCTCGTCGATAGCCAGGGATGCCACTGATGACTGCGCAAATGGGCTCTGAGCGGGTGCTATGAGATTCGTCTGCGCCTTGCTGTTGGTTGGGGTTCTGGGTGCGATACCAGGCGCTGCGTCGGCACAGGTCACGCTGACGGACTGGATGGGGCGCACGGCCGACTTCGAGGAGCGTTCGGTCAACTCCGGTGGCGTCAAGGTCGTGTACTACACGGCTGGCGAGGGTCCGCTGGTGATCTTCGTGCACAGCATCTTCGGACCTTGGTTCGACTTCCGGCACCAGCTGGTTGCCATGTCGGAGCGCTATCGCGTGGTCTCGATGTCAACGCGCGGAACTGACAAAAGCGACAAGCCCGAGGGTGTCGAGCACTACGCGACGGCGCGGATCTCCGACGACATCAACGCGATCATCGACCAGCTGGGCGTCGAGCGGGCAACGCTCGTCGGGCAGGACAGCGGCGGCCTGCACGCCTGGCACTTCGCAATGACCCATCCGGAGAAGACAGAGCGGCTCATCTCGCTGGGCTCGATTCACCCGGCGGGACTCATCCGCGAGCTCATCGACAACCCGGCCCAGCAACAGGCGAGCGCTTTTCAACGCGGCATGCAAGAGAATCCGGAGGCGGCCGCACAGCTTAAGGGGTTCTTGCAGAGCGGTCGGCCGACGCCAGGCGACACCCCCGAGGTGGCCGAGATGCGCAAAGAGGCCTACGCTCGATTGGACGTGCAGTCGATCGTGGGCTTCTACAAGGCCAACTGGCCCTACTCCCCTGTCACCGAGGACACGGTCGGGTTCGGCTTCAAGCTGGGTGACTTCCCGCCGGTGCAGGCACCAACTCTGTTGATCTACGGCAAGAACAGTGGTCCGTTCAAGAACCCCACCCTGAACGACATGTGGGAGTGGGTCGAAGGCGAGCTGACGATCCACGTGCTACCAGGCGTCGGGCACGGCCCGCACACCGAGGCGCCTGAGATCGTCACACCCCGAATCCTCGACTGGCTCGACGCGGGCCAGTAGCGCGCTTGACGGCTGGCCTTCGACGGGCGCAACCAGCCTGTCGACCTGCCGAATTGCGGCGGGATCGGCTCGCCGAGTCGACACTCGTCACGAGCCTTTCCAATCCCGCCGCCGACTCTCAGCCAGGGCCGGCCTGACGCGGCGTTCGCTTAGAAGCCCAACCGCGCGATCAAGCTGATGTTGCGTCCAGGCAACGGCACGTCGTCTTTGACGAACGATGTATGCCGCCGAGCATCTTCGTCCGTGAGGTTGGTGCCTCGCAGGATCAGGTCGAGGAACCCGCTGTCGAAGAAGAACCGATAGCTAACGTTGGCGTTGACCATCGTGTAGCTGTCGGTTGGTGTTTCGTTCTCGGCGATGCGGTCCTGGTCGTCCACGAAGCGTGCCTCGGCCCCGGCGCGCAGGCGATCACTGCGGTAGTGAATGCCGATACCGAAGCGCTGAGGCGGGATGCGCGGAAGGTCGCCGCCGTCATCGAACTCGGCTCGCACCATGTCCCACAGGAGATCCAGACTCCAGTTCGAATGGGCGGTCTCCGCTAGAAGGATCGAAGCTTCAGCCTCGGCCCCCAAGAACTCAGCGTCGGCTGCGGCGTACTGAACCACCTCGAGGCCGTCTTCCTCTTCCCCGAGAAAGCGCTGGAAGATGAAGTCGGAGAAGTCGTTGTAGAAGAGGCTGAACGAGCCGGTCAGTCGCCCCTCGACCTTGCGCAAAGTCAGGTCCAGGCCCGTAGACGTCTCCTCGTCCAGTCCGGGGTCGCCGATCTCGAAGGCGTTGACGGCGAAGTGCGGACCGTCCGAGTACAGCTCTTCACTGGTCGGGAGCTTCACGGAACGCGCCAGCGAAGCCCCGATCGAGTAGTTGTCGGACGCTCGCCAGACCAGCCCGACCGAGGCCGACAGGCCATCGAAGTCACGGTCAGGAAGGCTGTGGCTTTCTACGCTCACGTCCTGGGTCTCGTAGCGAGCCCCGAACTGGTAGCGAACCTGACCACGTTCGATCTCCTGGAACGTAAAGAGACCGATGCTCTCGGTCTCCGCCGGAGGAACAAAAGCTTCGTCGCCGACGACGACAAAGTCGCGATTGCGGAGCTGGACTCCGAAGGAGCCCGAGTGTGCACCTCGTTGCTTCTGCACGAACTCGAGTCGCGCCTCATAGGCATCGTTGAAGAAGGCCGTGCCCTCTTCAGAGCCTTCGCCCTCGATGTGCTCGTAGTCGATGATGCCGAGACGAAAGTTGGCTCTTGCGAAAGCACCAAAGGGTTGCGTGACGGCACCTTGCAGGTCGTACCGACGATGCTTCATGTCGATGCGGATGTCTTCCTCACCGTGCTCGTCGCCGTGCTCGTCGTGCTCATCATCATGATCGTCATCATGCTCGTCGTCGTGCTCGTCGTCGTGCTCGTCATCGTCGTGCTCGTCGTCATGGTCATCGTCGTGCTCGTCGTCGTCATGCTCGTCGTCGTGCTCTTCGTCATGGTGACCTTCTTCCTCGTGACCGTGACCACCGGGCAGTCCGTACTCGGTGTCGAACCCGCGCACCGACACGCCCAGGAATCCCTTGTCACCGAAGAAGTAGGTCGCTCCGAAACCACCGCTCATGGTCTCGATGTCGCTGTTGGGGAGGATCCCCTCCTCGTCTTCGTGTTCATCGTGGTCGTCGTCGTGGTCGTCGTCGTGCTCGTCACCATGGTCGTCGTCGTGCTCGTCGTCATGGTCGTCGTCGTGCTCGTCGAGACTCGCGCGCCCCGGGATCTCGTAGTCATCGGTCTCACGAGACTGGAGGAAGACGTTCCAAGCCCATCGGTCTCCACCACCATCGAGCTTGACCGATCCGGCGCGCTCGTCGGAAACAGAGCCCGCGCGGACATCGACGGTTCCAGAGAAGCTGTCCGTTGGAGGCGACTCCGCAATCCGCTGGTCGATCACGTTGACGACGCCGCCGATCGCGTTGCTGCCGTAGAGCAGAGTGGCGGGGCCTCTCAGCACCTCGATACGTTCGGCCGTGAGGGGGTCGGAGGCGACGGCGTGATCGGGACTCGAAGACGAGGCGTCGAGAACGTCGATTCCGTTCTCCATGATCTTGATTCGATCGGCACCAAGACCTCGAATGAGCGGCCTGCTGGCGCCAGGGGCAAAGTACGTCGAAGTGATTCCTGCCTCACTGCTCAGCGACTCGCCGAGCGAGGGCTCTGCGCGCAGGGCCAGCTCGTCCGCGTCTACGACGTTAACGACCGTGGGGAGATCGAGCTCGCCCACAGCCTGCGATCTGGCCGTCACCACCACCCGCTCCGAGTGAGTGCGGCTCAAGATGACGATCTCGACCTCGGTCGTCTCACCCGCCACTACGGCAACACGCTCGACGATGTCCGCGTGGCGAACGCTCGTGACGTCCAGGAGAGCCTCACCCGCCGCAACTGACTCGAGCGTGAACCGGCCCTCACCGTCAGTTTGCGCGCGCACGCCTGCGCCCACCAGAGTGACGGTCGCGTCGGTGACCGGCTCCCCGTCGCTCGTCTTGATCTGACCTCGGATCTCTCCCGTTTCTTGAGCGATGAGGATTGAACTGAGAAGGAAGCAGCAGAGTGCGCTGGCGAATACGACGAACAGTGTTGATTTCGAAGAAGATGAAGACATGAATCTGACCTCTAGAGCCGACGTTTGATTGGCGCTCGGCCTCGCGGCAAACGGCGAGCCGAGTCGTGCTATCCCGAGGCGTGGCACTCACAGGGAAACGGCGACCAGTTCGACCAACGAGTCGACTCCTGGTCCCATCAGCAACCCGGGACAGAGAGATACCGCGGCCCAGACCGCTCCATCGTGCGGCCAGGCCCGGCGGGGCGTTGGCAGCCAGCTACGGCTCAGGATCAGCTGAACCCGTATCGCTACGAGCTCGGATCAGCCTGCCGTCGTGGCCTCAGCAACTGATGCGAGAGTCGCCCGGTGGGCCGCGGATCGGGTCGGCGGAGACCCAGGAAAGCAGGGCCGGCTCAGCGGGACGCGCAACCAACGCCAAAACCGCGCTCGCCGGCGTCCGGGGCTGAGGTCCCGATCCCGGTGCGTCGACCGCGACGACGTGGCACACCTGACACTGGTGCTCGTCTTCCGGGCAACCGTGCTCATGCTCGTGCCCGACTTCCGCCAACGGGCTGAGGAGCAGCAAACCGACAAGCGCCCAGCCAGTCGCGAAAGCCAACGCAGTCCTGCTGTGGTCGGAACGCAGCATCGCGGCGAATACATATCACGACCCTCTCACCCTGAGAAGGCGCCCCGCGAGGACGACGCGCTTGAGCTAACGCTCGCCTGCGTTCGTCACGTGTTCCGCTGGAGCCCGTCAGCGGCGACGCGAACCACCCTTCCGGCTCTTTGACGGCAACCGCTTCTGGAGGGCTCCCGCCGAGCGCCCAACGAATGCGGACACAAGTCTCACTCGATCACCACAGTCGCGGTTGCCGAGACTCCAACACCGGGAAGAGTAGCCATCACGGTGGCAGTGCCCTGATCTCCCGCGTTTGTGAGTAGCGTGGTGGACGCGATGCCACCTGCTCCGGTCGAGACACTGGTGGACTCGAGACTGCCACGGTCCGTGCTGAAACGGATCTCGGTACCCGACGCCACGGGTGAGCCGTCTGAGCGGCTGACGGTGGCCCCGAGCGAGCTGGACTGTCCGGCGGTAACGCGAGTCGGATTGGCGCTCAGGGTGATCGAAACTTCGGTGCCGATCGTCACGAGCACCTGGGCCGACCGCGCCGCGCTGTCGGTGGAGGCGGTCACCGTGGCGACACCAGCACGACCATCGGCTCTGAAGGTCGTAGTCCCTACGCCGAGATCGTCGGTGACGGGGGTTGCGTCGTCGAAGCGCCCCAGGTCCGTGGTCAAGGAGATACGGATGCCGTTACCTGCAAGCGCACCATCGGTGCGGCGCGCGCTGACCTCGATCGTCGACGACCCGTCAACCGAGATCGAGTTCGGAGTGGCGGCGAGGCTCAGGCTGAGTCCATCGTCGATCTCGATCTGGGCTTCACCTGTATCGCCGGTGCTCTCGATTCGAACGGTGACGATCGCTGTGCCGGTCTCGCCCGGGTTGGCGGAGAAGTCCGTGCTGGCGGCGCCCGCGTCGTCGGTGGTGAGGTTGGCGTCTGCCAGTCGGCCCAAGGTCGTGCTCAGGAGAAGGCGATCGCGCTGCCTCACCGATCCGTCAGCGTTGGTCACCTGGATCAAGATGACCGAACTGCCTGAGGACGAGATCGTGGCTGGCTGTGCGCGAACCTGAACCGAGGGTGACGTTCCGCCGACCTGCACGGAGATCTCAGCAGCGAGTCCATCACTCATGCGAGCTGTAACGACCGCGGTGCCGGCGGTTCCGTCGCCGCGCAAGGTCGTCGCGGCTCGACCGTCAGCATCCGTAGTCACAGAGCCCGTGTCCAGCGTCCCGAGAGTGGTACTCACACTGATCGTCGCGCCCTGAACTGCCGATCCGTCGGTGCGTCCGACGAGTATCTGGATTCGACTCTGCCCAAACACGCCGATCGCGGCTGGCACGGCTTCGACAGAGATCAGAGTCGTCGCTGTCGGCTGAGTGGGTGTGCCTCCGCTTCCGCTGCCACCACCGCAGCCGACGAGTGACGTCAGAACGAGGCTGAGAAGAACGAAGAGCTCGGCGACTCCTCGAGCCTCCGAGAGAAGGCCTCGTTCGAGAACGCGTGCCAAACAGAACGTCCCCAGTCCGCGCGACGCAGCTCGGTTCGTCAGGTCCACTCTCCTCCGGCACCCCGGTTCAGGACTTGGCTCGCAAGATCACGACTCCATCGCACTCTAGGAGCTGAACCCAGTCCAGGCGCTCGATGTGTGACCAGATGCGCAGAAACGGAGACGAACGCGCACCGGCTGACCTGGGAAGCATGAGACCTAGCGCCTGCGCGGGCATCAGGTTCCCAGTCAGGCTACCTTCGGTTCCACTAGTCGTCTCGCGTGACCAGTAGCCAACGACATCGAACGTCATATACCGAGCCGACAACCGACCGAGCTAGGGCGCACCATCCGTTTAGTCGCGCGCGCTCATCTCTAGAAGCGCCCGCTCCACCTCGTCGAGATCAGGGATCTCGTCACCGTCCAGAATGACCTCGATCCGCGAGTCCCGGCGATAGGCCGACGGGCGCCCGTCTCGCATTTCTTTAGTGAGGTTGAAGCTCCACCAGCCGTCCTCGGTTCTCAAGACGGCCTTGGTTCGTCGCGCGTTGGGTAGGCGGGTCAGGTCCGCGAGGAGACGGACGGCCTTCTCGGACTCGAGCACGAGCTCTTTCGAGCACACCCAACCGATCGTCGAAGTCGACGGGGAGATGTGACACCGCCTGATGATCACATTCGACGCATCGGGAGCCGGCTCTTGCGTGTCGGTTTCATCGCCTCCGGCATCTGCAGTGCCCGCGTCATGGACGTGAGGGTGGTGATGGTCTGTGCCGTGCCCGTAGCTTTCGGAGCGTCGGATGGGGGCGTCATCGACGACGGCGTCGAGCATCTCCAGCGTGATGCGTCCTTGCTCGACACAGCCGACGTAGCTCTTCGCGGGAAAGATCGCGTTGGCCCACTCGAGGAAGTCTTCGATCTCCTCCTCGCTCGCGAGATCGACGCGATTGGCCAGCAGAATGTCGGCCGACTCGATCTGGTCTTCGACCTCCTCGCGAACCCGGTCCTGGGCGACCGTCGTGGCGTCGAGCAGGCAAATCGTCGACCGAACGTCGATGCGTTCCCGTATGTGCTTGCTGCCGAGCGTGTCGAGAATTCCCGAAAGCGCCGCCAGCCCGCTCGGTTCGATCAAGATACGGTCAGGCTGCTGATCGAGCAGAACTGCTAGGGAAATCTCGAAGAGGAGACCGGCGCTGCAGCAGATGCAGCCGCCGGCAACCTCGCGGACATCGATGCCGTCCGAGGATGCCGAGTCGGCAAGCAACGCAGCGTCCAGACCGACGAGTCCGTACTCGTTGACCAACACCGCCCAGCGCTCACCTCTTGGCCGGTTCTCTAGAAGGTGCGCGATGGCGGTCGTCTTGCCGACTCCCAGAGAACCGACAACGAGGTTGACCGGCACCTTCTTGCCGTCGCTGCTGTGGTGATCGACGCAATCAGCGCTGGTGGTCATGGGTCGGAACTCGTCGGAGGCCTGCGTCTTGCTGCTTGCTTCTTCCCGGAACGCTACTGCTGGCGAAGCGCCACGATGGGAGGCACCCCACTCGCCCGACGCGCGGGCAGATAAGACGCGAGCGCAGCAATTGTGCTCAGTACGACGACTGAGCCGAGCAAGAGCAACGGATTCCAGGACGCAAGGCCCGGCACGACGCGCTCGAGTGCCTGCGTGATCACGACCGCGCCTACGAGGCCGATGGCAATTCCGAGCGCGACCAGCCTCATGGAGGAGCCCATGGTCGCGCCCAGCACCGCGCGCCGGGACGCGCCGAGCGCGATCCGGATCCCGAGCTCCCGCGACCGCTCGGCGAGCGCAAAGGAGAGAACCCCGTAGATTCCGACCCCGGCGAGCGTCAGGGCAATGGCTCCGAAGGCCACGAGGAGTACACCTGACAGTCGCTCCTGCCAGATTCGATCGGCCACCCGCTGTTCCATCGGCACGATATCGAAGATCGATTGCTCCGGATCTACGCGTTGGATGGCGCTGGCGACAGCCTCCTTGTAAGCCATGATCTCGGTCTCGCTAGTCGCGTTCGGCACACGGATCAGGTAGTAGCCGTCTCCCGCGAAGAGCTGCTCACTCGAGATGTAGACGTCCAGACCACCGGCGCTATGCACGGACTGATGGTGGACGTCAGCCGCCACACCCACGACCGTGATCCAGGGATTCTCGGACTCCTCCTCTCCCGAAAGAGTCACGCTATTGACGCGATCCCCGAGCTGGAACCGCTTGCCGAGCGCACTTTGCCTTGGCCAGAAGCGCTCCGCCAATCGGCGGCTGACGACGGCCTTGGGCGGCTGGCGCGCGTCGTCGAACACTGTGAAAGCCTCCCCCTGTAGTAGAGGCACCCGGAAGACCTCGAAGTAGTTGGGGCTCGTGATCTGGAGATTCACGAACGGGTTGCGCTCGATCTCCTCCGCCGATTGACCAAAAACACGAATCGACTCGGTAGGAGCCTGGTGGGCCGCAAGCGGTGGATTTGTGTTCATGGCCGCGGCCTCGACGCCCGGCAGACGTCCGAGCTCCTCGACCGCCCTTCGATGGAAGGGTGCGGTCTGTTCGCGAGTTCCGTAGTTCGTCCACGGAGGATCGGCGCGGAAGGTCAGCACGTTCGAAGGCTCGAATCCGAGGTCGGTGGCGCGCAGCTGCCACAACTTCTGCAGCGTGACGCCGGCCGCTACCAGGAGCATGAGGGCAAGTGCCGTCTCAGCCACGACCAGTGCTCCTCGCGTTCGCCCGGAACCGATACCGGACGAACCCTTGGCACCGTCCTGAAGCCAGCGAATCAAGCTCTCGCTTGTCGACTGGAGCGCGGGAGCGAGCCCCGAGCCGAGCCCTGCGAGAAGCGCCACCAGGAACGTGAAGACAAAGACGTTTCGATCGAGCTCGACCGTCATCCAGAGAGGCAGCTCCAGACGCACGACGGAGACGAGAAAGCGCAGCGACCCCCACGCCATCAAGAGACCGAGAGCGGCACCTAGAAAGCTCAAGCACAGACTCTCGAAAAGGTGCTGGGCCACGACCCGCGAGCGGGACGCACCGAGGGCGAGCTGAAGTGCGGTCTCACGGCTTCTGCCGGTCGCGCGGGTCAACAGGAGATTCACGACGTTCGTACATGCAATCAGCAGAACGAGTGCGACCGCACCCAGCAGGAAGAGAAGGTAGGCCCGCGATCCACCCACAAACGTGTCTCGAAGAGGTTTGAGCGCAAAATCCACTCCCCGGTTCGACTCGGGGAATGACTGCGCCATGCGCTCTGCGATTGCAGCAATCTGCTCCTGTGCCTGCTCGGGGGTAGCGCCGTCCGCCAGTCGCGCCACGACCATCCCCCGGCGCTGGTCGAGCCCCTGCTCGGCCCCCCAGAGGGTTATGGCCCGAAACAGCCCCACTTCTGCAGGGAAGTGGAAGCCACGAGGCGTCACTCCATTGATCCGATAGACCGCGGCATCGAGCGTGATCGTCTTGCCGACGATGTCGGGATCCGCTCCGAGTCGTGTCCAGAGCGCATGGCTCAGGATCACGTCGTAGTCGATGCCCTTCTCGACCCCTGCCTGCCACGGCTCGCCGTAGAGCAGATCGACCCCCAGAACCGAGAACAGACTCTCCGTGTTGATGGTGCTGAGCACCGCTTCGGGCTCGCCGGCGCCCGTCATGTTGTACTGGCTGGGATAGTAGACAGCGACATCCTCGAACAGATCCGCCTCGCGCTCGAGTGCTGCGACCTCGCGCGCGGTCAAGCGACCGGGCTCCTCGCCCACCAAAGCCTGCACGTTCACGAGTCGATCCGGTCGCTCGAACGGCATCGGGCGCAGCAGCAGCGCGTTCACGAAGCTGAAGACGGCCGAGTTGGCACCGATCCCGAGAGCGAGCGTTATCACGACGACGGCAGTGAAGCCGGGATGTCGCGTCAACGAACGAAGGGTTCCCTTGAGCATGAGCCGAGACGTACCGTTGCCAATCATGCGTTCCTCCTGCATCGGCTCGCACCGCGGTGCAGGCCGTGAACTCGATCGCAAAGGCGACCTCGCTCTGGGTAGCGGTGACTTCTCATCGTCCGGTCTGACGCTCGAGCTCGTGCGTCAGATCCTCGAGTGTCGAATGGGCCGACTCGGTATTCGAACAGCGAAGGCGCCACGACGGCCCCTCGTCGACCTCGATCGTGGCAAACGCATCGGTGACTCCATCTCCGTCTCGGTGGACCTGAAAACCGAGTCGCTCGAGCGCATGTTGCGTCCAGATCGCAGCAACGCCGCTGCCGACGACGCTGACCCGCTCACCCTCCGGAAGGTGTAGCTCGAAACGCCCCGACGCAGGGTCGTAGTCGAGGCCTTCGTGCCGGAAGACTTCGGCTAGGGTGCCGGTCAGGACGAGATCCTCGGGACAACCTTGATGCACCTGCCCCTGACGATCGATCATCCACAGCCGGTCTGCCGTGCGCAGAGCCAGGTCTAGGTCATGGGTCGTCAGCAGAAGTGCCTTGCCGCTCGCGTGCGCCAAACTCTTCAGGAGCTGCATGATCTCGACACGTCGCGCCAAATCGAGAAACGCCGTGACCTCGTCGAGAACCAGCACTGACGGCTCCTGGGCAAGCGCTCGAGCGACCAGAACTCGCTGTTTCTCACCATCACTGAGCTCGGACACCTTGCGGCCGGCAAAGTCGCGAGTATCCGTCTCGCTCAAGGCCTTCACCACGGCAGCTTCGTCGTCGTCCGCGAGCCGGCCCGACCAGCGAGTGTGAGGCGCCCGTCCCAGCGAAACGAGGTCCCACACGGTCAGCCCCCAGGTGTCGACCCGCTCGGTCAGCACCACCCCGAGCAATCGGGCTCGTTCACGGGCAGAGATCTCGGCGAGGTCTTTGCCACCCAGAAGCACACGACCCGCGAGCGGCTCCTGCAGCCCGCACACCGTGCGCAGCAGCGTCGACTTCCCGGCACCGTTGGGGCCAAGCAAGACCGTGAACTGACCTTCGCCCACGCTGAGAGTCAGGTCCGAGGCAATCTGCTTCTCTTGTCGTCGAGGCAGTCGATAGCCGATCGTCAAGCCATCGATCTCGATGGCGGCCGCGCTCATGACGAGGACTCCCGAGAGCCGTAGCCCCGAAGGAGAAGCAGAACCACGGTCGGACCACCCACTAGACCGAGCATCGCGTTGAGGTGGAGAAAGTGCCGACTCCAGGGTAGATGAACGATGAGATCTGCCAGCGCAGCCAGAGCGGCACCAAGCAACGCACTTGCCGGCAAGAGAACCCGATGATCGGCACTGCGGAAGAAGATGCGCGCGAGGTGGGGGGCCAAGATGCCGAGAAAAGCCACCGGGCCGCAGAATGCCGTGACCGCGCCAGCCAGCACAGCAGCAACAGCGACAATGACCCGCCGAGTGCGCTCGACGGCCAGTCCCAGGGTGCGCGCGTAGTTCTCGCCCAACAGGAGGACGTTGAGTGACTTGGTGAGCATCACGCTACAGGCGAAGGCCAACGCCACGATCGACACCAGCACGCCCCACTGTGAGAACCCGACGTGCACGAACGTGCCATCACTCCACTGAGTGAATGCCCGCGACTGGGCCTCTGAGGTGAAATGCATGACCACGCTGACGAGACCGTTCGCCGCTTGCCCCAACATCAGTCCGCTCAGCAGAAGCGTGACGGCACCGACCCGCGGTGCCAAGGCCAGAAGCACCGAGGTCATCGCGAGGGCGCCCAATCCGGCCGCAATGGCCAAGCCCAGATTCGACAGGAGTCCCAGGCTGGCGAGCACCGTTCCACCAAAAGACCCGGAGACCACGACGAACAGAGCAACACCGAGACGAGCGCTGTACACCAAGCCAAAAAACCAGGGGTCGGCGAGCGGGTTGCGGAACGTCGTCTGGAGCAGCAGCCCGCAGACCCCGAGCGAGGCTCCCGCAGTCAAGGCAGTCAGGGCTCGCGGAAGACGAAAATCGAGCACGATGCGGTGCCATCGATCGACAGCCCCGTCGAGCCCCACCAGAATCGAGAAGACATCGCGCAACGGGATCAAGACGACACCCACGGCGAGCTCCAGCAGAAAAACGAGCGCAACCGAGCCCACCATGAGCCCCCAAGGTAGGGCTCCGACTCCGCCCGGCTTCAGGGACTCCGGCGCCAGGGTCGTTGGGGACGGACTCCTCTCGCTCAGAACACTCTCACTCACGATTCGGCACTCACGATTTGGCACTCACGATTTGGCACTCATGTTTCGGCACTCTGCTTTTGGCGCTCAGGGATCGGGCACTCGAGAGTCTGCTCCTTCTCGCGACTCTCTCTTCGCGAGGCTCTCCAACTGGTGGTAGAAGCGCAGCTCCCGGTCGCCGTGTGATTCTGGGTGGAGAATGGCCATCAGGTCCAGGAGCTCGAGGTGGGGCTCGACCAGCGCGTAGTCCCACCACGGATTGACTCCATCGGGATAGCCAGCGTTGCCAACGAACACTCTTTGCGAACTCACCGCTGGTATGAATCCGTAGCGTGGGTTGTCGATCGTCTGTTCTTCGAGCCTGGTGCCGAACGAGAACGTGAAATCGGGGCCGATCAGCCAGACGTCGGCCTTGCGAGCGCCCTCGAGGGCGGCTTCGAAAGGCACCGTGACACTGCCTTCGCCGCTCGGGTTGTCCGACCACAGATACTCGCCGCCCGCATCCGCGATCATCTGAGCTCCGAGGTTGCGACCGCCGTGAAGGCTCCAGCCGTCCTTCTCGGGACCTCCTACCAACACCTTGGGTCTGGTCTCGACGTCGGCAATCAAGGCACGGGCCTCTTCGTAGGCCTGCTCGATCTCTTCGAATACCTGCTCCGCCGCACGTTCCTTGTTGAAGAAGAGTGCGAAGAGCTTCAGCCACTCGGCTCGGGCGAGCGCGGTCGGCTCGAGGTGCTCGGCCATGGGAATCCCAGGAATACCGAGACGCCGGTCGGTGGACGACCTGCTCAAACCCGCAGGGAAGTACCACCCGAAATGCGCCTCGGTACCTCTCTCGGCAATGGCTTCGAGATTGAAGTTCCTCTTGAGCTTGCCCGTCTCGAAGAGCTCGAGGATGGCAGGAACACTCGCGTGGGTGTGGTTCCCGAAACCAACGAGGCGATCGACCACTCCCAACATCTCGGCTGCGCGGCCGTAGCGAAAGGTACCCAAGCTGAAACGCGTTACGGGAACCTGCACGACCAGCGCGTCCCGCCGCACTTCGGGAACGGGCGTGCCCCGCTGCACGAGAACAAACTCGAACTCTTCGCCCATGCCCTCCGTTTCGACCCGTGCCAGCTTGTAGTGACCGTGATACTCGATCTCGATCTGAGACGAGTGTCGAATGGTGACCTTGTCCGGAAAGTAGTCGACGTCCGGGTCGTAGTCGGCAACTGCAGCGTCTTCGAGATTGCTCGTCGGCACACCTATGGCCGTCGGCAACTGGTCAGCCGGCTCGGCAACCTGACGCTCGCAGCCGAGTGCGCAAAACCCAGCCACGAGCACCAGCAGCGAGACGATACCTGGGCGCCACTGCACCGAGGCCCGACCACCGATCAATGAAGCCAGCTCATTCATGAGTCACGATCCCTATCGACAAGTTGCAGTTCCTCGATCGAGCTCAGCGCAACGACAGCGCAGGTTTCGAGCGCGCAGCACGTCGCGACGGATACCAGCCCGCGACCAGGCTGCTCAAAGCGAGTGTCGTAGCCACCAGCGCGAACGTCAGACCGTCGCGCGCCGCACCGGGAGCGAGGACGCTCTGGGTGACCGGCGTGAGCAGCAGCGCACCCCCCAACCCGAGACTGATCCCGACGGCGAGCAGCCTCGCCACCTCGCTCTGCACCAGTCGAACGATGTCCCAAGGCCGCGCTCCGAGCGCTACGCGCACGCCGAAGGCTCGCTGGCGCTGCTGCACCGAGGTTGCGGTGACGCCGTAGACGCCCAACATGGCGAGGAGCCAGGCCGAGCCGCCAAAAACTCCGCAGATCAGCGTCCACAGGCGCTCCTGCCAACGAGCGTTGCCGAGCATCATGGTGAGCTCCCGAACCCAGTAGACGGCCACGTCCGAGTCCACAGCGCCAACCGTTCGGCTCACCAGGTCGGCCATGGTCGCGGCCTCGGTCGAGCGGGTACGCACCAGATAGTGCATCGAGCCGGCCACGGCCTGTGTGAACGGCCGGTAGAGCACCAGGGGCGCTTCGCGGCCGGCACCGTGATAGCGCACGTCGTCGACGACCCCGACGACCGTATGCCAGGGGCCGGTCTCCGAAGCGGGGCCGATGCGGACACGTTGACCGATCGGATTGCGCTCGGGCCAGTAGTGGCGCGCCATGCTGCGACTCACCACGGCGACTCGCGGTCGTTGCAGCGTTTCGTCTTCACGGAATGCCCGTCCCTCCAGGAGTGGGACTCCAGCTACATCGAACGCGTCTCCGCTGACCCGGACGAGCAACACCGACGGGCTGTTGCGCTGGCTCTCGAGCGTCTCTCCCTCGAGTGTCACCACGACGCCACTGTCCGGCATGTTCTCGCCGTCGAACGGGAGGACATTCATGCCACCCGCGGCCTCTACCTCCGGCAAGGAGCGCAGTCGTTCAAGGGTCTCGAGATAGAGGTCGGCATAGGCAGGCAGATGCTCTCCAGCGCGAAACTTGTCGCCCGGCGGCGAAACGTAGGCGGCGAGCAGCCGGGTCGGTTGCACCCCTATCGGCGTCGTCTGGAGCTGCAGCAGGCTGCGCAGTAGCCCCAGCCCGAACGTCAGCAGAACGAAGGCGAGAGCCACTTGCCCGGTGACTACCCATCGACGAGCCTTGTCCGTATGCGACATAGCCGAGCGACCTTCGGCGCGCAGCGCGTCACCGACGCCAACTCGTGAGGCGGCCCACGCCGGCAACAGGCCGAAGAGGAGACCGGTGACGACACCGAGAAGAACAGCGATGCCAGCCACCTGCCAGTCGACCGCAAAGACCATCCAGACGGGTCGGGTCACCGGCACTGCCGCGTCGATGGCTCGCACGGCTTGCGCCGCAACCACGACACCGAGCGTCGCACCACCGAGCCCGAGCAGCACACCCTCAAGCAACCACTGGCGCACCAGGTCGCGTCTCGAGGCGCCCAGCGCGAGGCGCGTCGCGAGCTCAGCCCGACGAGCACCGGCGCGTACGAGCATCAGCCCCGCCACGGTCGCGCACGCCATCGCAAGGAGCAGCGCCACAGCAGCTGCCGCCTGCGTCAAGTACGGTTTGAGCGGACCTGCCTGGCTCTCGCGCAGATCAGACAGTGAGAAGCTCACGTCACGATTGGTCGTCGGATACGTTTGCGCCAGCTCACGCCCGACCCGACTCAGCTCGTCGGCTGCCTCGTCCATCGACACGCCCGCCGCGAGCCGTCCGAGCACGTTGTAGTACGCGCGGGCGCCGCGCGGTTGCTCGCCCATCGTCGTTCCGTAGCGGGCGAGCCAGCTCTCGAGCGGCGCCCACGCGTCGGCATTGGCCGCAAATCTGTAGCCGAAGCGGAAACCAGGAGGCATGACGCCAATGACCTCGTATTGGGTCGTGTCGAGCAGGATGCGACGACCGACAACGTCAGCCTCCCCTCCAAAGCGCCGCTGCCAGAGGTCGTAGCTGATGACCACGGTGTGCAAGTCCGCGCCTGGCTTTTCCTCGAGATGGACAAACGAGCGTCCCCGCACTGGCTGCACGCCGAGCATCGACAGCAACGACGCGGAAGCGAAGTTCACTTCGATCGGTAGCGCAGGCTCGGTACCACCTCCTGGCAGGTTGTAGGGCAACGTGACGAAAGACGCGAGATCGGAGAAGCTCCGCGTGCGCTCGCGCAGATCGAGGTAGTCGCCGATCGACGGCGCAACCGACGTCGTACCGCGCGCCGGGTCGCGCGCGGTGATCAGGACCAGCCTGTCCGCCTCGCGGTAACCGTCGTCGCGGATCAAGACGCCGGCTGCGACGCTGGCCACGATCGTGGCGCCAGCGACACCCAGCGCCACGGCGAGCGAGGCCGAGATTGCGTAGGTTGGTTCGCGTCGCAGCGCACGGAGGACAGAAACGAGGTCGAGTCTCCAGATCTTGATCACTTGGACCTCCCCGATTCATGGGCAACGACTCGCTCCAGGAAACTGCTCAGCTTCGCGTTGAAGAGCTCCGGCTTCTCCCAGTGCTCGGCATGCGAGTCCAGAGTCAGGATCTCGGCGGCTGGCGCATTGT